>JAFGUR010000165.1 GCA_016938425.1 Fusobacteriaceae bacterium | reverse complement strand
TTAAAATCAAAACTCTTTAAATCTTTTAAATTTTTATTCATATTAAAGATTATTCCATAAAAAAACAACATAATTATTAAAGATAAAACCCATAGTAAAATATGATTATCCCAAACAAGTTCAGCAATAAGTGTAAATAAAAACAAAATCCCTGGCATAGAAAATATAATTATTTTTTTCATAAAAACCTCCAATAGAATATTAATTCTAGTAGAACTTATTCAAAAGTAAATAAATATAAGTGCATATTACTCATTATTTTTTTCTTATAAAAAACTTATTAAGCTTATCAACTATATTCTATTATTTATGAAATTTCCTTTTTATTTTTTTTAAATATATAACTTATTCAAATGTTTCTTTGTTTCTTCAATTCTAAATATTTATTCAAATATTTATATGTTTAATGAATAAAAAAACTGTAATTAAAGTTCTCAGAAGAACTAAAATTACAGTTAATTATCCATTATTTAAGTAAATACATTAAATATGCTCCATATATGAGAACAAATAAAATACCTTCCCCCCGCACTATTTTTCTTCCTTTACCTATAAACACAAAAGTAAATAAAAGAACTGACATAAGCATATTTACTATCAAGTCAAGCTGACTATTTCCCAAAGGAATTGGTCTAATAACTGAAGATATCCCTAAAATCCAAAATACATTAAATAAATTTGATCCTGTGATATTTCCTATTGCAATGTCTGTATTTCCTTTTAATGCGGCTATTATTGAAGTAGTTAATTCAGGTAATGAAGTTCCTAAACTCACTATTGTAAGGCCTATAATCCTTTCACTCACTCCAAAACCTCTTGCAAGTGAAACAGCATTTTCAACGATAAGTTGTCCTCCTACCATCAATAATACTAATCCTCCTAAAATGTAAAGAACAGATTTTTTTAAAGTAAAAATTTTATATTCTTCCTTACTTTCTTCTACCGTATCATTTTTTACCAAAGAAAATGTATAACTTAAAAATATTATAAAAAACATTAAAAGTATTAATCCATCTACTCTTGTAACAATTCCTTCTTTTGCTCCATCAATTAATTTATCATTAGCTAAAAAGAAAACCACTATTGAAGATAAGATTGTTAAAGGTATTTCTTTCCATGTAGTACTTCTTTTAACAACTATCTCTTTGATAATAGTTGTTATCCCTAAAATAACTCCAATATTTATAATATTACTACCTATTATATTCCCCATAGCTATTTGATTAGCACCTTTTAATGATGAAATTACATTTACTATAAGCTCTGGTGTTGATGTTCCAAAAGCAACTATAGTAAGCCCTATAACCATATTCGGAACTTTATATTTTTTTGCAATAGAAGTTGCTCCATCAACTAAAAAATTTCCTCCAAATATTAAAGGAACAAACCCTATTATTAATAATATAAAACTTAACAATTAAAAACCTCCAAATAATTTCTATTTAAATCTAACTATCCCTTGACCAGAGAAAGTATCACCATCATATTCACATACTGCTGCATTTTCTCCAAGATATCTAACAACTTTTGCAGTTCCTACTAATTTTTCATCATATCCATAAAATATTCCATCACTTACAATTGCTTCTCCTTGTTTATAAACATTCAATTTTGTCCCTAATTGTAAATTTGATTTTACTCCTGCATTAATATAAATTTCTTTTTTATCTGTTTTTATTACTTTAGCTGTCCAATCTGTTTTATCTACTTGAGCAATAATTCCTTCTAAAACATCAATAGCTGCTGCTCTTAACGCATCTGCTTCTACTGCATCATCATATCCAGACGTTGTTCCTACTCCAAGTGTTGTCCCTACTTCTTTTACAGAAAGGCCCTCTCCTGAATCTGCTAAAATTACTTCTCCTGTTCTCACATCAATAATTTTAAAATCGAAAGTTATTTCTGTTCTTTGCTCTTTACCACTAGACACTAGACCTTTTTTACCTTGAATACTATTCGTATATTTTGTAATTGCTCCTGTAACAATAAAATCTGCATCTAATAAATTTTGAATTTCAGAAACTCTTTTTTCCCCCAATGTTTTAGAAAAATTAATTTCTCCTAAAACTTTATCAATATCATTTCTTTCTAAAACTATAAATCTACCACTTTTAACAAGTTCTGTAGCCATAATATCTGCTAAATTAGATCCAGCATTTCTTTTTTCTGCCACTGCATTATTAACTTTAAATGATGTTATGGCAATTTTTCTTTTAGGAGTTATTATTGTTGTATCCGCCTTATAATCTCTTAAAGTTTCAACCTTATTATTTTTAGTAGTAACAACTTCCCCATTTTTACAAGAAATAACAAATACAAGTGTAGTCAATATTAATAATAATTTTTTCATTAGATTTCCTCCTTGATTTTTATAATAAATTTAATACTATTTTTAAAACTTCTTCTGGCTTTTTATCTGTTGTAAATCCAGAGGCTTTTATATGCCCACCTCCACCAAAATTTGAGGCTATTTTATTAACATCAATTCCATTAGATCTCATACTCCCTTTAATTAAGCCATTACTTTCCTCTCTCAAAAAAAGTGCTACTTCTGTTTTTTCAAAACTTCTAAGAGCTTCTACCACCCCTTCACTATCTTCTCTTGAGGCTCCATAGTTTTCATAAACTGAATGTGGAATAAATACATAAGTAAGTTTTTTATCTTCATAAAATTCAAAATTACTCATAGCATACCCTAACATCCTAAGTCTTTCTTTTGTTTTCTTATCATAAAATTCCTTTATGATTTTTTCATTATTTACTCCTATTTCTCTTAATTCACTTGCAACTCTAAAAGTATCTTTTGAAACATTAGTATATGAAAAGTTTCCTGTATCATTAAGAATCCCTGTATATATTGCTTCTCCCATTTCAATATTAATTTCCAAATTTAATTCTTTCAAAATATTAAAAATTAATTCTGAAGTAGAAGAAATTTTCTTATCAACATAGCTAATATCCCCATAATTGTTATTACTTTCATGATGATCTATATTAATAATTTTTGTTCCATCTTTTACTAAATTTTTAACTTCCCCAATTCTATCAAAATCGCCACAATCAACTATAAACATTAAGTCAAAGTCATATTTAGTATCAATATTTTCATATTTTTCAATTAATAAAAAATGCTCTAAAAAACTTGTATTTTTAGGTGCTGTATCTTGCAATATAAATCTTATTACTTTTCTCTCTTCTTTTTCAAGCTTTGAATTTAAATTGTTCAATGCTGAAAATAAGGCTAATCCTGCACCAATACAATCTCCATCTGGATTGACATGAGCTGTCACTACTATTCTTTTTGCCTTCTCAAACTCCTCTAATATTCTTTTCACCCAAATCCTCCTAATAACTAATTACATTTATGTTATTTTTTAGTAGTAAATCTACTGTTATTCCATTTCCTTCTACCAGTTTTTTTTCAAATTTCCCATCATATACTAAATCTTTCCCACATGAAGGACTTTTACTTTTCATAATAACCATTTCTACATTATTTTTTTTTATAAGTTCTAAAGTTTTCTTAGCTCCTAATTCAAATTCTTCTGTTAAATCTTCTCCTATTTTACTAAAAACTTTTTTCCCTAAAATCTCTGAAGGAACTCTTGGACTTTTAAGCCCTGATAAGGTCTCTGGACAAAGCTTTAAATAATCCAATTTCAGCTTATTTACAAACAAATCTGTAAAATTATTTCCACCATTATATTTTACATTATAACCTAATAAACAAGAACTTATTCCAATCTTTTTTTTATATTCAAATATTTGAAGCTTTTCATTTTTATTGATATATTTGTATAAATTTTTTTTATTGTAATAAATATCTATCAATGGAATTAAAACAAAATTTCTTTTTTTATAAAATTTATGAGGAATAGTTAATTTATCTGTTTCTATTTTTAAAGACTTATAAAAAATTATATCAATATCTATTGTCCTTGGTCCCCAAAACACTTCTCTTTTTCTTCCTAAAAGTCTTTCAATGCTATTTATTTCTTTTAATAATTGATACGGCAATAATTTAGTGTCTATTTCAATACAGCAATTTATAAAGTCATCTTGATTTAAGTTCCCCCAAGGTTTTGTCGAATAAAATTTACTTATCTTATTAACTTTTGTTTGTTCAAGTTTATCTAGCATAGATATTGCACTCATTAAATAATAAAAACTATCACCTATATTAGATCCTAAACTCAAATATACTTTATTCATAATCATCACTAGTTCTCGTTATTTCTACTGCAACATACTTAAATATACCATTTATTGGTGCATTAGGCTTAATTATTTTTACTGTTATTTCTTCTACCCCGTATTTTTTTATAACCATTTTGGATATCTCTTCTGCCAATTTTTCTATCAATTTAAATTTATTGTTCTTAGTTAATTGTACCACATCATCATGAACATATCCATAATGAACTGTTTCTTCTAAATTATCTTCCTCACAGGCTTTTCTTATATTTTTCTTCATTTCTATATCTATAGTAAATCTTTGGCCCAAACTATTTTCTTCTTTTAAAGCCCCATGAAATCCAAATACTTCAATTCCTTTTATTATTATTTTATCCATAAATACTCCTACTTATTAATTGGTGTAAATCCTTCTCCATATACTTCATGAATATCCGTAACAATTACAAAAGCCTTTGAATCAATAACTTTTATGAACTCTCTTAATTCATGAATTTCTTTACTATCAAGAACTGTTAGTATCATTCTCTTCTCATTATTTGTATAAAGCCCATTGGCAGAAATTCCAGTTCCACCTCTTTCAATATCATTTAAAATCATATCTTTAATCCTATCATATTCATCAGAAATTATAAGAACCATTTTAGTATAGCTAACACCTTCCAATGTTTTATGAATAAATATCCCTGTTGCATATAAACAAATGATTGCATAAAGGGCAGCTTCCCATCCAAATACAAATGTAGCCGAGATGATTACTAATGAATCTACTGTCATCATTGCATATCCTGTAGGAATTTTAGTATATTTGCTAAGGACTTGTGCTACAATGTCTGTTCCACCTGTACTTCCACCATATTTCATTACAAGTCCAATTCCTAAACCTGTTACAACTCCTCCATATATTGGAGCTAGCAACATATTGCCACCTTTACTATAATCAATTAATGTGTCTATGTGTGGAAAAAGATAATCTATAATCTCTACAAAGAAAGATAATGCAACTGTACCGTATAAAGTTTTTAATCCATAACCTTTACCAAAATTTTTCAAACCCAGTAAAAATAGAGGAATATTCATTACAAGCATACTCCACCCAACTTGAATTTTAAATTTATGGTATAAAATTACTGAAATTCCTGAAACTCCACCTGCTGCAATTTTTGCTGGTACTAAGAAAACTCTAATTCCTGCTGCTGCTATAATTAACCCCAATGTAATTATTAAATAATCAAATGCAATACTCTTAATTTCTCTTTTCAATGTATCTCCCGCTTCCCCTAACTAATTATTCTTCTTCAAAATAATATTTCTTTAAATTTCTATCTCTATCATGCACTTTTCTTTCAAACTCATTATCTGAATCATAGCCTAATTTTTTTGCTCTTAATCTCATTGTCGCTATTTCTACCATTGACGCAGCATTTCTTCCAGAAGATATATATAAGTCCACTTTTCTTATATTCTCTCCCATTATATCTATTGTTCCTTCACTATAATCTGCTTTAGTCATATAGTCATCTTCTACCATCTCTTTTAATTCCAATACTAAATCTATTTTTTTAGATTCTCTTATGGAACCCAAACCATAAAGAGTTTTTATATCAATTATTCCTAATCCTCTTATTTCCATAAAGTAAGGAACCTTTTCTGCTTTACCAACTAACCTACCATCAGGAAACTTTGTAAGCTTAACCATGTCATCAGCTATTAATCTATGCCCCCTGTGTATTAGTTCTAAAGCTGTCTCACTCTTACCAATTCCACTTTTACCCTTTAAAAGAACTCCAAATCCATATACTTCTATCATAACTCCGTGAAGAGTAATTGTTGGAGCAAAGAATATCTCTAAATGTTCTGTTATATCTATAAATAGATTTGATAAAGATTTTTCACTTTTTAATAAAACATGTCCTCTTTCTTTGCAAATATTTAAAAAATACTCAGGTATTTTTTGATTATCTACAATTAATATTGCTGGAAATTCATATTCCATATATTTAGAAATTACTTCTATTCTTCTTGCTTCATCCATTCTCTCAAGATATTTAAACTCTGATTGAGAAATAATCTGTAATTTTTTATAGCCACCTTCTTGTAAAACTTCATAAAACCCCGAAAACTCAAGTGATGGTCTATGTAATGCTGAATTAAAAATATGTCTATCTTTCATATTTTCTTCACCAGATACTACTTCAAAATCAAATCTATCTTTCAATTCATCTATAGATAATCCTTTTATAAAGCCCATTTTATTATCTCCTATTCTTTTTCTTCTATTTAATTCGATTAATTTTTGGGTTTCTTCTAAAAAATAAAGTGCAGGATTTTGTCCATTTTGTTTCATTCTTATATTCATAGCTGCAGTTTCTATTATGATTGCAAGGTTTCTTCCTTTTCTAACGGGTATATTTAATTTAGGTATTTCAACTCCTAATAAATATTGAGTTTCTTCATCTATTCCCAACCTATCATAAAATTTCTTCTCATCCCATTTTTCAAGGTTTACAACTAAATTTATTTGCTTTGAATTTCTTGTTGCTCCTATTCCATAATACTCAACAATATTTATTTTTTCTTCATTCCCTACTTTTAAAAAATAATTATTAGTTTGAGAATCATTATTATAAGCATTTTCTCCCATTAAAGTTATTTCTGAAGTCTTCTTAATTGTAAGCATCTCTCCTGTAACAAACCTATGTCCTTTTTCTATTAATTCAATAGTTGTACCTATTACAGCACTTTTATATCCAGCCAGTAAAACTCCCATTCCAAAAATTTCTAAAAATACATACCTATTTATAACTATTTCTGGTGCCAACTCTTTTTCTAAAAATTTTCTAAGTTCTCTTATAAAATTATCTATTGCTAATGTCGTTTTTAAAATTGGTTTTCTATATTGATATGCCAACTCTACAAATGAATTTGAAACTTCTAGTTCATTACTTATTATAATGCAAGGAAAATTATGAGTAAAATATGTATCCATATTCACTTTCATTTTTTCGTTTGACAATGAGTTTATATAAGTAACCTCTTCTTTTCCTAGTATATGAATTGAATTGTCAATTTCATGGATATCATCTATAATAAACCCAGTTAATTCTGCTCCAGGTTTATGAACTGCAGAGATTACAATTTCCTTTTCAAAATCAACACCAGAACTGATTACTTCTAAATCAAAAGCTTCTCTTATTGTGTCTATGCTTACAACTTTTTCCAAACTACCACGCCCTTACAATTGGAGATAATCCCAGATTTTTTGCACTAACAGAATTTTTCAACCTTTCAATTTCATCTTTTTTAGCAGGATTAGATCTAACTACATATTGACTGCTGTTCAACGAAGAGGCTACTACTACAAAGTTTCCACCAACTTTTTTAGCTATTTGCTCTGCATTTGCCTTTGAGCTAAAAACTCCTAATTGAACATAATATTTTGCATTATCTTTTGGAGCTTTTGCTTCTCCAGATAGTATAGAATCTATATCTTTTTCTCTTTGACTTTTTTCTTTAGCTTTTTTTTGTTCTTCTTGTTTCTTTTGTTCTAATATCTTTTTCTGTTTAGCCTTTTCTTCAGCCATTTTCTTTGCTTTTTTAGCTTCTTCTATTTTTTTCTGCTCTAGTGCTTTTTTTTGTTCTTCTTGTTTCTTTTTTTCTTCTACCCCATTTTTATTTTCCTCTATAGCTTTTACTGTAGTTACTTCTACTGCATTCTCAGTAATTTGTTCTACTATTCCACTATTTATTGAGGTAATTTCCTCTTCTTCTATTGCTGGTTCTGTTGATAGTGTAGGGATTTCTTCTTGAGCAACAAGATCTTTTTGAATAAAAGATTTAATAGAATTTATATAATTAGTATCATTATAAAAATTAGTATTTCTAGTTTTAAAATTTTTCAAAAACTCATTTGTTTCTACTTCTCTTTCTTTTTTAAAATTTTGATATTTTTCTAAAAAATTTCTTCCAGGGCTTAATATCACATAAGCTGAAAAGGCTACTATTATTATTTTATATCCTATTTTCACTTTTTCATCACCCTTTTAAATTCACTTAATAAATATAATGAGCCTGCCACTACTACTATTTTACTTTTTTTAGCTTCTTCAAATGCTTTTTTTATATTATCTTCATAACTTTTATTTAAAAAACAATTATCCATTTCATATAATGTCTTTCCATCTAATCCTCTATGATATGATTTTAAAGAAGTATATATAATTTTGTTAGAAACTTTAGAAAAATTTTCTATAATTTTTTTAATTTCTTTGTCTTCCAATATGGAAGTTAAAAAACATACCTCATCTTTTTTAGAAATCTCTGCTAAATTTTCTACCAATTTTAAACTAGAATCTTCATTGTGTGCTCCGTCCAATACTATTAATGGATTTCTACTATAGATTTCGAATCTTCCAGGCCAAACAACTTTAGAAAGTCCATTTTTAATTATAATGTCTTCTACTCCTAATTTTTTTAAAATACTATAAGCCAATAAAAAATTTTCTCCTTGATATTTACCATATAAAGGAATTTCAAAAATATTTTCATCAATTTTAACTATTGTTTTAAGATTAATTTTATCTAATTGAATGTCATAGTTTAAACTCTCTTTAACATATATAACATTCCCTTTTTCTTCTGAAAAAGCTTTTTTCATATCTTCTTTTATATCTATCGCATAAGTAGTTACATTTTCTTTTATAATTCCAGCTTTTTCCTTTGCTATTTTATAAAGTGTATCACCTAATATATTTAAATGATCCTTTGATATACTTGCTATTGCTGAAACTTCAGGAATTACAACATTAGTAGCATCGTATCTTCCTCCTAGCCCTACTTCTAATACTAAATAATCAATTTTTTTATGCGCTAAATACAAAAACATCATAGCTGTAGTTGCTTCAAAGAAAGTTATAGGTATATCCTTACTTGCTTCTTTTATTTTCAAATAATATTCAACTATCTCTTCATCAGATATTGCTATCCTATTTAAAACTATTCTCTCATTAAATTTTTCAATGTGAGGAGAAGTATATTTCCCGACACTAAAGCCTTTTTCTAATAGAGCTGATTCTACCATACTTGCTGTAGAACCCTTTCCATTTGTTCCAGCTATATGAATTACTTTATAATCAATTTGAGGATTCCCTAATCTTTTTAAAAGTTCGTTTATATTATCTAGTCCTAGTTTTATACCAAAAACAGATAACCCATATAGTTCATCCAAGGTTTTCTGTAAATCCATTTTTTCCTCCTAATTTCCCCATAAAGTTTTTCTGAATCATTTATAACTACTCAGCCATATAAAAGCTATGAATATAAATCGTTGGTTGGCACAAGAATAAGAGAAATTTACGAGACATAGTCTGTCCCCACCATAAGAATTAAATGTTATCAACTAGTGAATCTAAACAATCCCCTCTAAATCTCCCACTAATAAGGGAAGACTTGAGCTTTAAGTTTTTTAACTTTCATTACAGCTATAATTTGAGTAAATTATATTGTAAATTTTCTTAAATTGACAACATTGCCTAAGAATTGTTCCTCACGACTCCTCTAAAACTTAAATTTTACAACTTTTTCTATTCTTGAGTAATTAATATTTTTAACTTATAGTTTCCTATAAGTATAAACTTAAAGAAAGGCAGCTTTGCCACCTTTCTTTTTAAAATAAATTTATAATTCTCTTAACATACTTACAACAATTTCTTTTGAATTCTTAGCAGCTAAATTTACAAATTCATTAAAATCAACATGTGCTTCACTATTTGCTTTATCTGATATAGCTCTTATTACAACAAAAGGAACTTTGAACAAATGGCATACATGAGCAACTGATGCTCCTTCCATTTCACAAGCTTCTCCATTAAATGTTTTACTTAGCCAATCTATTTTGTCAATTCCACTTATAAATTGATCTCCACTTACAATTCTTCCTTCTCTTACTTTATCTTCTGAAAATACTTTTAATGCACTTTTTACTGCCAGTTTTCTTAAATCTTCATCTGCTATAAAAAATGATTCTTCCATTCTTGGTATAACTCCATGAGAATGCCCAAAAGCTGTAACATCAAAGTCATGCTGAACTAAATCTGTAGATATTACAATATCTCCCACATTAATTCTTTCTCCAATTCCTCCAGCTACTCCTGTAAACACTACTTTTTCTACTCCAAATTTTTCTATAAGTAATGTAGTACATACTGAGGAATTTACTTTCCCAATTCCACTTTCTACTAGAACAATTTCTTTCCCTTCTAATATTCCTTTAAAATAAGTAAAAGATGCTAACTTTACTTCCTCTATATCTTTCATTAAACTTTTAAGTTCAATTATTTCTTCATTCATTGCTCCTATAATCCCTATCATTACTTTCCTCCATATTTTTTAATGCCTTACTAAAACCAAAGCTTTCATTATGTCTTCTATTGTTACTTTTTGAACTTCTTCTTCAAAATTTTTCAATTTTACTATTCTTTCAGAGTGAGCAATCAATACTTTTTCAAACCAATTTCTAACTTGTCTACCATTTGAAAAGTTTTTAGTATCTTTTACCTCTTCAAAATATTCAACTAAAATATCTAAAGCTCCTGCATCTAATTGATAGTCATTTTGCTCAACTAACGAAACAAAAATATTGCAAAGTTCTTCAACACTGTAATTTTTAAAATGAATATATTTATTAAATCTTGACTCTAATCCCGGATTAGATTTAATAAAAGATTTCATTTCATCTACATATCCCGCAACTATTACAATAAATCCATCTCTTTTATCTTCCATCTCTTTTAAAAGAGTATTTATCGCTTCTTGTCCATAATCCATTGGTGATTCTGAATAAAGTGTATAAGCTTCATCTATAAAAAGAATTCCACCCATTGCTTCTTCTATTTTTTCTTTTACTCTTGGAGCTGTTTGCCCTACATACTCTCCAACTAATGTGGACCTATCAACTTCTACCAAATGACCACTTTCTAAAATACCCAATTCTCTATATATTTCCCCTACAAGCCTCGCAACTGTTGTTTTACCAGTTCCAGGGTTCCCTGTAAAAACCAAATGTAAAGACAAACTAGGGTTTTTAAGACCTTTTTCTTCTCTAATCCTTTTTACTTTTATATAACTTATAAGTTGTAATATGTCTTGTTTAACACTTTCAAGTCCTATCAATTTATTTAATTTTTCTGTAGCACTTGCTAAAGTTTCATCTGATAATTCCAAAGGATTTTTTCTTGTTCTAATTCCATTTTCCCAAAACCCTTCTTCTTGCAATTCACCTTTTTCATCAAAAACTTTTCCAAATCCATTTCGAAGTCCATTCAAAAATTCGCCTTCATAAATTATAATACCATCTTCATTATACTCTTTCCCTAACCCATGTAAAAAACCATTTACAAATCTACCTTCATATACTAGCTTTCCATTTTCATTATAAGTTTTACCTTGTCCATGAGGGTAATTATTAGCTATACTTCCTTCATAGAGAATTATATTATTCCCTCTATAAATAACCCCTTTCCCATGAGCTGTGCAATTACTCCATTCCCCTTCATATTCAACTTTGTAATCACTTGTTATAAGCTTTCCTACTCCATGAAATACTCCATTACTCCATTGACCTATATATGTCAAATCTGTTCCAACTAATTTTTCTGTTCCTGTTCCATGTTTAAGATTGTTTTTATAGCTACCACTATATTCAAAATTAGATTTTTTTTTGGCTAAGGTTTCATGTATTTTTTTTATATCGTTCAAATCAGAAAAATTGTTCATTAAAAATAACCTCCCAAAAGATAACTATAATAATTTTACCATTTTTTAGTCAATACATCAATAATTTATA
>JAFGUR010000164.1 GCA_016938425.1 Fusobacteriaceae bacterium | reverse complement strand
TAGCCTATCTGTCTTCCCATATTGTACTGATGTTGCTGGAACAGAATCTAACCCTCCACTTACACCAAATCCTACTGTTTTTTGATAGTCATGGTCTTCTATATTTTCGTATGAAAATTCTTTGGTGTCAAGGGCAAATTTGTTTTCTTCACTTTCTGAGGCTATTACAGAACCTTTCAAGTCTGTTTTACCTTCTACCTTTATTGCTCCACCATTCTTTGTATATATTCCACTTTGCTCTGTTACCCATGCTTTATCTGTTTCTGACTTACTTTGATTATATGATATATCTGTTGGTAATCCACCTTGGGCTATTGATAAAGTTACTGAGCCACTATAGGAGCTACTATTTCCTTTTTCTATGTCTTGTAATGATTCTATTTTCAAATCATTTCCTACATATATATTAGCTGTATCTCCTTCTATTACTCCACCTTTTACAGTCATATCATTATTTACTTTTACATTTACCGATTCTCCTGCTTTTATCTTTGAGTTAGTATATGTTTCTGTATAATTATAATTATCACTTTGACTATAAGCCATTGTTACACTTGTTGGGTCAAAATGTAAATTATCTAAACCTACTGTTACACTTGCTGTTTTACTATCACTTGTATTTAATGACGTTGATTTTGAAGCTAGAACATTTAAGTTTTCTGCTTCTATTGTTACATTCTTTGTGGCTTCTACTGTACTTCCTTCTATTGTTGTATCTTTACCACTTTTTATATTTATATTTTTACCTTTTATTTCTGAAGCCACTACTGTTTCTGATTGGCTATAAGATTCTTCTGTAGAATATGTTGCCCCTATACTCGCTGTTACTAGGTTTCTTACATCTTCTTTATCAGTTTTCATAACCTCAGTTACTCCAGCATTTCCTTGTATTTCTTTTCCATTGGCACTTGTATCTGATACAGCATTAACTGTTCCTGCCAAGTCTCTTAATCCACTTGTAACTCCAAATACTCCATTTATTATGTCTGAACTATTTCCTCCTAAAAGCCCTGTTGAATCTTTTAATCTATCAAAATAGTTTCCTACATTTGCTAAATCAGGATTTACTGCTAATGTTACTCCTATAAATGTAGTTTCTGTTTTAGAATAGCTACTATACTTATCTGTAGCATCTGATATTACAAGGTCATTTTCAGCTATTAATGTTACGTCTGAATCTGCATTTATCTTTACTCCTTGTAATGTTATATTATTCCCCTTAGCAAGAATATTTCCACCATCAAAACTTGAATAAAGAGCTAAATCTTGTAAAGTATTAATAATATACTTCTCTATCTTTATTCCTGCTTTTAATTCAAATTTTTTAATATCAAAACTAAAAGAAAAACCTTTCTTTTCTACTGTTTGATTATATTCATGAAGCTCTCTTCCTTCATAAACGCCAATATCCCCTTCAGCTTTAAGACTGATATTTCCATCTACATATTTTTCTGTGATTTCTTCGCCTTTTTCATTAGTAGTTTTCTTCTCCTTTTCTGTATTTTCAAGGGTACTTCCTACTATGAGAATATCATTTTTTGCATTGAAAATTAGGCTATCTCCAGCAGATAGTTGTGACGATACTATACTTTCATCATAAGTTTCTGTTGTTGTTTTCTTCTTACGTCCCCATCTTCTTTTTGTTTTAACAGTTTTATCATATACAGAATCTTTAGCAGCAAGGATATTTATATCATTTTCTGCTGAAATAGATAGATTTTTCTCTGCACTAATAACACTTCCTATAACATTTGTATCATTTCCAGAGCTAACTAAAACATTTTCTCCTTCAATATATGTTGATTCATTTTTAGTTACAATATGGACATTTTCTCCATTTTCTGTTTTTGTAGTGACTACTTTTGTTTTAATATTAACATCATTTTTAGCGTCAAGAACTACTTTCCCCTCTGCCGAAATATATGCTCCTTCTAAATTAATATCATTTCCTGCATAAAGTCCTATATCTTTCCCAGAAGAAATTACTCCATCTGTATTCTTAATATTTCCCTTAGCGTCTAATACTACAGTCTCTCCAGCTATTATCTTTGTTTCTCCTGTATTGACAATATCTTTTTCAGCATAAAGTCCTATAGCATTCCCAATTATTGTTCCACCAGAATTTGCTATTTCCTTAGATTTTATCAAAACTTTATTTCCAGCAGAAATTTGGCCATTAATGTTTACTTTATCTCCATTAATCTCTATATTTCTTCCTGCATAGATTTCTGTTTCTCCTTGAGAAATACTTTTTAAAGTTGTAGTTGTTAAATATACTTGTGGTACAAGTACTTTAATTCCATTAATTTCTTTTTGTTCCAACCAAACAATATCTTTTGTAAGCTTTGATTTTTGCTCATCTGTTAAAGTTTGCCCTATAACAAGTCCTAAAGTTCCTTTTAACTCCGCTGCATTATCAAATAAAGCTTTTACTTGCTCAATCTCACTTGCTATTTGAGCAGAGGTATACCCATTTCCTATAAGTTTTTCAAGTTGAGAAATTATATATTTAACTTCATAATATGAATCCCCTAAAAGAATTGTTGCCCCATCCTTTGTTGGGTCAAATCCTATCTTATTAAAAAAGTATTCTGAACCATAATAATAAGACAAATCAACATACTCTAATCTTGTTTCATAAAGATATTGTATTCCTGTTATTTGAGTATTTAATAAAATATCTTTTGTATTATCTTCATAACTGTCCAAATCTGTAGAGTCATAATCTGCTGTACTTCCACTAGAAGCATTTTCTGTAGTTGCTTCCCCCACATTATTGATACTATTATTATTAATTTTTAAATCTTGCCCTGCAACAATACTTCCAATACTTGATTCTCTTTCCAATGTTGAATCTTGGCTTGAAACACCATTTATAGCAAAATCTTTCTTTACTAAAACCTTATTTCCTTTTGGTCCTTCATACTCTTCATAATAAAAACTTACACTACTATTTACATTAAACTTTATTGTTTTTAAATCTTTATCACTTAAAGTTGTGTATTCTTTTTTATTTAAAGTAATAGTCTTTTTTATATCATTATTAATACTTGCTACATCTATATTATTGTCTGTATCTTTTATATTAATGTTTTGGTCAGCAACAATAGTACTTCCTGTATTTTTTAATTTTGTTGCGTCTATATTTACATTTTTCCCAGAAACAACTGCACTTGTATATTTTTTATTAATAAAATTTTCATCAATATACGTATCTTTTATTGATAAAATTCTTTCAATTTTTACTGCTTTCTTTTCACTATAATCTCCTACTTCTATTCCTGTAACAATAAATATTTTATCCGGATACTTTTTCTTAAGTTCTTCAGTAATCTCTGTATACTTTGTTTTTAATTTTTCATTTATTTTCTTTATTTCTTCTGTACTTATTGGTAAATTAATTTCACCTAATAAACCAAGGGCATAATAGCCAATATTAACTACATTTATTACTCCACTTTTTAAAGCTAAGTCTTCACTATAGTTAACATATTCTATATCAATATTTTTCAATGGACTATTCTCAAAGTTCTCTGAATATATGTTTACATTCTCAACTGCTAAAATTTTTCCACCAATATTTTTTATGCTACCTATTTTACTATCTTCTTTTCCAAAAGTAATACTTTTTATAGCTTCAATAGTTCCATAGTTAGTGATAGAGCTTTCTGTAGTTGTATTATTATAAAAGTTAATATTCCCATTTGAATGAAAAAGTCCACTGTTAGTCAAATTATCTGAATAAATAGTAGTATCTCCACCACTTTCTATGATACCACTTTTATCATTTAATAAACTTAATGTCTTTATATTTAAATTCTTTTGAGCTGCTATATTTCCACTATTATCAATAGATGATGATGTTATACTAATATTCCCTTTATCACCTATTGATATAATTTTCCCTGTATTCACAATATTTTCAATAATTAAATCTATTCCTGCACCTTTTATAAGTCCAAAATTATTTAAAATTGTTGATGTTATTTTTACAAAATCATTTGAATAAATTTTACTATCTTCATTTGTAGTTATTTTATCCGAATTAATTGTTAATCCTTTTGTTGAAGCTAAAAATGATTTTTTTTCTAAAGTCAATTCTTCTGAGCTTACATTCAAAGTATCTTTTGCTACTATTTCTCCTGCATTTACTATTTTTTTTGAATTAATATCAACTTTTGCTCCAACTAATTCTTTTGTATTTTTATAAGTTGATGACTCAATATTTATATTCCCACCACTATTAACAGTACTTGTCTCAAGTGTTTCATCTACTTTTATAGTAGTATTGCCTATAGCTCCTATATTAGTTACTTTTGCTGATTCTCCAGAAATCTTAACGTCTTTTTTTGCCTCTACTGAATTTATTATTATATTCCCTTTAGAATCTAATGTAAAATCCCCTGTACTAGCTTTTATTATTCCTAGACTGTTAACTCCTACTCCCTTTTCACTACTTATTATGTTAATTTTTCCAGCATATATTCCACCCAAATTTGTAGAATCTATTGCAAAAGAAGGAGCTCCTCCTATTGCAGAAATTGTACTTTCATAACTTCTATTTACTGTATCATATATATTTTGCCCTGCTATTAAATTTACTTCACTTGTTCCTCCATAAATATCTCCATATAATTTAATTATTCTTGAAAGAATTGTAAAATAATTTGTTTTTGTTACATCTATCCCATTCCCAGAGATTTCAACAGTTCCATTTTCTGCTAAAATTTTCCCTGTTATTTTATCGTATTTCCCTGTTGTCAACATTGCTTTTGGAATATTTATAAATCCTGCTCCATTTACAACTATCCCATTAGAGTTCGCTATTATTAAGTCTGCTTGAGCTCCAAACATCTCGATTATTCCATTAATTTTTGAAATATCTTTTCCTGTAACCTCTCCAATTACCAAATTTGCTGTATTATTAAGATTTGTATTTTTTTCAACAATTCCTCCAGTTTGGCTAGTTCCAGTTTGCTTACTATTATTAAAAATAACTCCATTTTGACCTACGTTAAAAGAATCAAAATCATTATATGATACTCCCTGCCCATTAGGATTAGCAATATTTATCAAATCTGTTCCATTAGACGTCTGTGTTACTTCTGTTTGCTTGTTTTTTTCACTTACTTTTATATTATCTGAAAATATATTAAATAATAGTAATAGATATATAAAAATAAAAACAATTCTTTTTTTCACTTAAATCCTCCTTTTAAATTTCCATTATTAATTTGTTGTAAAATTTCAACAACTTGATTCTACTTGTATAAAAACTTTGTTTTTTATACATTCCCACCACCTATGGTGAGCAAAAAATAAGAAGTTTAAAACTTCAAGTCTCCCCTTATCAGGGGGAGATTTAGAATAATGTCGTCAACTTTAGAAGATTTATTATTCTAAACTGGGCAACCACAAGGGATTGCCCTTACAAAATGAATAGGTTCTGTAGGGCGCGCCTCTTGTGGGCGCCCTAAGTTGATAACATTGATATTTAGAGGGGGTTGTTTGGATTTTCTCCTGTAGAACCAATAAAAATCAGTTAAAATTCTGTAGAAAAAATTCCATAAATTTCATACTCATTGTCTTCATTTAGCTTAATAATTTCTCTTGCATAAGTTAAACTTAAATTTGTTTTTTTATAATTCCATTTAACTCCTATTGAAGCGCCAAGTAAATGTTCTGAATCTCTGTCTTCAAGATTATAAGCTGTTCCATAATCAAGTCCTGTAAAAACCTGCATTCCTTGTAAAACTTTATTTTCTGTAACTGGAACAAATGATAATGTATTACTTAAAATTAGTCCTCTATCTCCATCATAAGTATCAAATTTATAACCTCTCATTGTATTTTCATCTCCAAGAGAAAATTCATTTCTTTCTTCAACATCTTTTAATACAAGCTGGCTTTGCCCACTAAGTGTGTAAATTAAACCTATTTTTTCTTTTCTGTATAATTTCCCTAAACTAAAATCTAAGTTAATTGCTTTGAAATTTTTGTCAACTTCTGAATAGCCTCCAACATCTATAGATTGACTATATTTAATACTTCCATCAAGAGAGCCATTTTCTATACCCTTATTAGCACTATAAGAAATTGAAGCTTCTGCACTTTTATATGAACTATTTTTCAATTTTACATCTTGTATATAATTATTTACATTTTTTAAACCTAAACTAACTGATATATTTTCATCCATATCCTTAAGGTAATCTATTTTTTTATTTAAAGTATAGCTTTGATTGAAAGTTTTTCCTTCTGAATCATAACTTAACTTAGTTCCTTCAATAAGAATTTTATAATCGCTTAATTCTTGAGTAGTCATAAAAGTCCAATCTTTAAAAGGAACTCTATAATTTAGTAGTAATGAATCTGAATAATTTTCATCACTTTTCCCATTAAATCCTCTTGTATATGCTAATCCTAAAAAATCATTTATTCCTAAGGGATTGTCCATCCCAATATTAAACTTTCCTCTGTCTTTCCCTGTTGATTCACTTCCCAAATTATCATAACCTATTCCAAATCTAATTCTATCTTTCTTTTCATTTTTTATTTCAAGTATTGAATATCCTAATTCATTTCCTGCCACCAAATTCATTATTACGTTGTTGGAGGCTATGCTATTCATTATGGCAAGCCCTTTTTCAATATCTTTTAAATTTAAAATTTTTCCTTCTAACCCATAAAAAGAAGTAAATAAAGCCGTTTTATCTCTAAAACTATTATCCCCGTAATTTATTTTCTCTAATTTACCATTTATAATTTCTAAATTTAAAGTTCCTGAATTTATATTTTGAGGAACGGCTAAAGTTACACGAGTACTTACATAACCAGATGAAATATATAAGTTGGTTAATTCCTCTATTATTTGAGTGATTTCTTCTATTCCTAAGTCATTTTTTTCATATTTTTTTATAATTTCTAATACCTCTTTTTCAAGAACAACAACATCTTTTACATTTATTTTATCTATATAAAATTTTACTTTTTCTACATCTTCACTACTCTCATTCTTATTAAGTTCTTCAATTTTTTCATTACTCTCTATCTTTTTAGTTTTTTCTTCAACCGTTATATTTTTTTCTTTATTTTCTTCTATTTTTTTTACAAAAACCTCTATCTCTTTAGCTTTTTTTTGTTCTTCAGCTATATTTTTTAAAGGATAGTCCTCTCTATTCCCAATTAAATTATCTAACAATGATATACTATTATTTTCACTTACACTAATTTGATTTTTATAAAAAATTTTTCCCTCTTTATCCAAAATAATTAAGCTATTATTTTCTTTAACTATACTTTTTTTATCACTACTTTTCTGACTAATTATTTCTTTTTTATTTACTTCTAAAGTATTTTTTTTATTAGCCTTTTGTTTATTACTAGATTTTTCTTTACTTATTTTGTC
>JAFGUR010000015.1 GCA_016938425.1 Fusobacteriaceae bacterium | reverse complement strand
GCATTTTCTACGCAACGAGTTGCATCGAACATTACCATTATTCCATTTTTATGAGCTAATTCAGAAACAGCTTTGATGTTAGCCATAGAAACTGGTTGTCCTCCAGCTAAGTTAACTGTTACTGCTAAACAGATGTAAGGTATTTTATCTGCTCCAACTTCGTCTATTAAAGCTTGGAATTTATTTAAATCTACATTCCCTTTGAATGGTAATATAGCTTGTGTATCATGTGCTTCATCTATAATTACGTCTCTAAAAGTTGCTCCATTTCTTTCTTGGTGGAATCTAGTAGTTGTGAAATACATGTTTCCTGGAACATAATCTCCTGGTTTGATTGTTAAAGTTGAAAGTATGTTTTCTGCTCCTCTACCTTGGTGAGTAGGTACAACATATTTGTATCCGAATAAGTCTTGAACTGTTTCTTCTAAGTGGTAGAAGTTTCTACTTCCAGCGTATGCTTCGTCTCCAAGCATAAGTCCAGCCCATTGTTTGTCACTCATAGCATTAGTTCCTGAGTCTGTTAATAAGTCAATATAACATTCTTCTGATTTTAGTAAGAAAGTGTTATATCCAGCTCTTTCCATAGCTTCTAATCTTTCTTCTCTAGTTAAAACAGCCATGTTTTCTACCATTTTAATTTTAAATGGTTCTGGTGCAAATTTTTTATTCATTTATACTTCCTCCTTAAGTTGTTAATTATAAATTGTTAATTATAAACTTGTTGTCCTTTGTCTTACTACACTATACGCTTCATTTCATTTTGTGTCAATATGTCTCATTTTTGAATTTATTTATCATATTTTTTATAATTTTCTATTGGAATTTCTTTTTTTTGAGACATATTTTCGCATAAAAAACCTAAAAATGGTTGTTTCTATAAAAATTTCACAAAATTTACTCTAAATTTATTACATGCGTCTTTTTATGTTTCTTTTATTTTTTTAGTATTTTTTGATTTTTTAGTTTAAAAAAAATTTAAAAAAATTTTTTTTGTACATATGAACCAACTTTAGGGTGATTTCTTTGAAAAATTACCTTGTTTCTATTTTAGGTCACAAAATAAGCCTAAAATTGGTTTTTATATTTGTGTTTTTTCTTTTTTTATATTTCTTTCCTATTAATCAAGGACAAAAACAAGATTATTTTTTAAAAAAATTTTAAAAAAAATACTACAAACCATCCTATAATTATACGAAAACAACATTATACGTATATACCTGTTTGTTATCAAAATGTATTTATGGTATAATTTCTTGAGGTGATTCTTATGAAAAAGAAGTTTACAACAACAATAAATGAGAACGTTTTAAAGGAATTAAAAATTCAAGCTATAAAGGAAGATTTATCTGTTTCAGAACTAATTGAAAAAATGTTTGAAATATACATTGACAATATTCCTGTTTCATATTACAGATAAAATACCAATTATCGGAGGTTACTATGAAAATACTGGCATTTTCAAATCAAAAAGGCGGAGTAGGAAAAACTACCACCGTACAAAATTTAGGAAAAGGATTAAGTAATTTAGGAAAAAAGGTTTTACTTGTAGACTTAGATGCACAAGGTAATCTAACTGACAGTTATGGCATTGATAATCAAAGTCTAAATAAAACAGTCTACCATGTATTAAAAGGAAGTGAATCTATCAAAAATGTAATAATGAAAAGTCAAGGAGTAGATATTCTTCCATCAAATTTAGAATTAAGCGGTGCAGATTTAGAATTCTCCAGTATTCCAGGAAGAGAGTTTTTATTAAAAGACGCTTTAGAAGAGTTATCTGAATATGATTATATATTAATAGACTGTCCACCAAATTTAAGTATAATGACTTTAAATGCTCTTAGCGCAGCTCATAAAGTCTATATTCCATTACAAACAGAATACTATTCCATCAAAGGTATGGCTCAACTCTTAGACTCTATTAAACTTATAAAAAAAAGAATAAACCATAAGTTGGAACTAGGAGGAGTTATTTGTACTATGTATGATAAAAGAAAAAATTTAAATAAAGAAGTTAAAGATATCATTGATGAATACTTTGAAGGAAGAGTTTTGAATACACAAATTAGAGAAAATATATCTTTAGCAGAAGCTCCTAGCAAATCTATTTCAATTTTTGACTACAAACCAAACTCAAATGGAGCTGAAGACTACCTTAATCTGGCAAAAGAAATTATTGAAAGGGAGGAACAAGATGGCAATTATTAAAAAAAATCCATTTGAAAGCAAAGAGCTTTCTTGGATTGATAATAGTAAAGCGCAAGAAATATCAAACGAAAACGAATTAATTATAATAGAAAATAAAGATTTTGATTATTCCGAATTGGATAACAAAACAATAAGTTTTTTAAAAAAGCAAGAATTGAACATGCACTTAACAATGACAAAAGCGTATACAGAGCTTGGAAAAATTTTAACATATACTCAAGATTTTTTAGTTCAAAATGGACATGGGTGCTTTCTTGAATGGGTAGAATCTTTAGGCATAAAAAAAACAAAAGCCTATGCTTTAATTGATAGATATAAACTCTTAATTCAATTTGAAGATTCTGATAAAAAAAATATAGTAGAAAATCTTCCAATTTCATTAGCTTATGAAATTTCAAAAAAAAATACAGACGAAGGTTTAAAGAACAAAGTATTAAATGGAGAGATAAAATCTCTTAAAGAATATAAAAATTTTTCAAAAAATAAAAAAAGACTTCCTAGTCCGAGAGATAATTCAGGAAATATTTTATTTGCTCTTGCAGAATTAATAGGAGCAAACAGAAGTACAAATGAAAAAACAGATTATGAACTTGCTTCTATTATAATGGATAGATTTAGAGTTTCTGAAAAATAATGAATGTTTCCGAAAATCGGAACTTGAATAATATTTGTTTTCTATATTATCTATGTTCCGATTTTCGGAAGTTACATTCTTTCTTTTAGTTTTGCTATATCTTCAACTTTAAAAACTTTATTTTCCACTTTAGTTATAATTCCTTCTTCTACCCAGCAAGCGAGCACTCTAGAAAGAGATGGTCTAGATACTCCAAAAATATCTGCTATATTTTTTATTGAATTATTCAAATAAAAAACATCCCCTTTCATATTTTGAAATATATAAGCCGTTAATTTTTCTTCTATCGTTTTATTAGAAAACCAAAGTTTGCTTGATAAAAATTGAGTTTTATTTGAAAAACTATTCAAAATATTAAGTAAAACCTTTCTATCCTTTTGCAACAAACTCAAAAGATCATCTATATGTAAATAAACTATTTCAGAATCTTCCTTTGCAAATATATCTACCGGAAAATGATTGTTTTTTCCAAATATAAATGATGGTGCAATTTCTCTTCCAGGATTTATAACTTCTACTTGAAGAGTCTTTCCATTTGACATTGTCATTTCAGTGAGAAAACTACCACTTTTTACCAGCATATATTTATCTACTATATCTCCCTTAAAAGCCAAATACTCACCTTTTACATATTTTTTCTGAAAAAACTTTACTTCATTTAATAAAAGCTCAATCTCTTCATCTTTTAATCCTAAAAACAGATTTGTCTTTTTTAAAAAATCAATCATAAAAATCCTCCAAGCAAACAATTCTTTACTATTTGAGTCTACTATTTTTATTTGATATTTTCAAGTTATTAAAACATTTTATATATTATTTAAATATTCATGGTGCAAGCTTTGTAATATATATTTTTCCACTATATCTTTTGGAATATCTTCTTCTGATTTATTAAAATAAAGTTTATTCTCTAGAAATCCTCTTTTTAAAGCAAATATAATTTCATTTTTAATTTTCTGATATTCATCATTTTCACTTTTTAATATTTCTTCAATTTTTTTCTCAGCTTCATTTTTTTTATTTTTTTCTTCTTCTTGTCTTATTCTTTCAAGAGCATCTCTTTTCTTTTGAAGCTCTTCTTCTATTTTCTTAAGCTCCATATAAGTTTCAAATTCCATCTTAGCTTCTTTTAACATTTTCTCAAAATAAGCTACAGGATTTTGAATCGATCTTTCTTCAGTTTTTTCCAAACAAAACAAAAGATAATCAAAATTTTCATCTTTATTTTTTTCAAACAACTTAAGAGTTATATCAAAAGGAATCTTTTTAACTACTTTTCTTATTTTGTTTTGATCTTCTACCGAAAACATATCATCTGTATTTTTTTCATCAAGATATAACTGTCCATTTTTACTTTGTATTGAAAAATCAATATGACTGATTCGTCTCCCCTTCTTTTCCGTTGTATAAGATAATATTATATCTGTCTTCTCTGAAATCTCTTTACAAGCAGCATCCAAAACATATTTTTTCAAATCATAGAATCTTTTATACTCTTTCTGAGTATGAGTTATATTTCTTATTTCCTCTACCGTCATTTTAGGAATTTTATATTTCTGATACCTTATTGCCAATTCATAAAGAATAATAGAATATTGACTTGATAAAGAATTTATTATAATCAAATTCAAAGGTGTAAAAAAGTTCTGTTCTATCAAAGAATGAATTATGAATTGATTTAACTCATAATAGTAATAATTATCCTTCTTCTCAATATAACTTAAAAGAGTAAAAGCCTTCCAATTTTTAGGATTATCTTTATCAACTATTTCAACTACTGTCGTCATAAGGTTCTCAAGTTCTTCTTTATATACGTAGTCCAAATTCTTATTATTTATATTTGCGTTTTTATGTAGCAAAGAGCACTCTATTTTAAATACATTATCTTTATAATCTTCAAATTTAAGCAAATTTTGAGCATATTTAAGAAAAATATTATAAGCCTTTCTTTGTGTAAGGCTTATGGATTTATCTGTAATAATACTTATCAACTCATTTGGCTTATTTAATTTTTCCTTATTCACATTAAGCCTCCTATTTAATAATTGTAAACACTATATAATAGCACAATAAAACGAAAATGTAAATCATTCTTACTCGTCTCATCTCCTTAATTTCTCGTCTTATCTCCTTAATTTCTCGTCCTATCTCCTTAATTTCTCGTCTTATCTCCTTAATTTCTCGTCTTATCTCCTTAATTTCTCGTCTTATCTCCTCTACAGCCTTTTATTTTCAAGGCGTTGCGGAACCCTAAAGAATTAAAAGAATTAAAAGAATTAAAAGAACTACAACAGGACCGTTGTAGGT
>JAFGUR010000163.1 GCA_016938425.1 Fusobacteriaceae bacterium | reverse complement strand
TTATTTCTCCTTTATTTAATTTCTACTGTATATCCAGCTTTTTTTACTTTTTCTAAATTCTCTTTTGTTGCCTTCTTATAACTTCTGTAAGTTGCTGTTAACAGACTTCCGTCTTCTTCTTTTTTCTTCTTAAAAGTTTCTAGACATATTTTCCCACCTCTACTGATTCTAATGTTTTGAGCCTTTGCAAACTCATCTCTTTTGACACTAGTATCTTTAGCTGTTGCTCTTTTTACTTTTTTAACCTCTTTTTTCACAATATCTTCCTCCTTCCTTTTCTTCCATAACTGAAATTTATTATTTTCATCCTCGTTATAATAAATATCCGATAAATATAAGCTTTTGTTTTCAGATAAATAGTCCTCTATTTTTTGATACTCGTTCTCACCAATACTTTTTCTGATATTTTCATAATCTTGTAAAATTGACACCGTACCACTCCTCTCTTTTTGACATTAAGTTAGCATGATGAATTAGAATTTAAAATAGCTTAAACAATAGTTAGAGACATTGTGGCGACATTTTAGGGACATTGTTTATTTTCAGTTATTAATATCGAAATAGTCTTTAATATCTTCGGAACTTACGTATGAAGTTTTTATTCCTCTTTCTTTTTTAATTTGATTTACAACTCTTTTTGAGTGATCTTTACTACAACCTAAAATTTTTTGTAATGTACTTGCATAAATTTTCGGATTATTCTCTAGAAAGGTCAAAACCTCACTCATTTTTTTGTTTCTAACTATATAACTCTTCATTTTTATTATTCCTTTCGATTTGTTTTAGATTATTGCTTATTGCTCTTTTTAGATAATTAACAATGTCACTAGCTTCTTTTGGAATTCTATTAATCGTATAGTTTAATGCTCTTAAGATATTTTCTTTTTCGTATAATGTTTCTAGTTCATCGAAATACTCGCTTAGCAGTTCTGCTTCTACTTGTTCATCAATTATTTTTCTTTTTAAAAGTTTTTCAGCAAAAGAATTAAGAGAAATCTTTTTATTTAATTTTTCTTTATCATTTATCGCTTTATCTTTTATCTTTTTATCATTTATCATATGATCTTTATTCTCTATACTATAATCTCTAATCTCTAGGCGACAAATGTCCGCATTTTGTCCATCCTTTGTCCTTTCATCATCTATTTTTCGTCTTGCAATTCTTTTTCTTTCAGCTTCATTTGAAGAAGAACCAACAAATAATTCGATGTCATTCATATAAATAATTCCATTTTCAAATATTTCAATAATTTCTAAATTTTTAAATAGTTCTATCGCTTCATTCAATAAACTGATTTCTATTTTTAATAAACTAGAAAGCATTTCTATTGAATATGCTTTTTCATCATTTATCATTATTTTTCCATCGTTTTTTAATGACTTCAAGTACATTTTTATAAGTAAAACAATTATTTCTTTTCCATTAGTTTGATTTTCCAAAATTGATATCACATCTGTATTAAAAAAGTCTTCTTTTAGTCTCATATAGTAGTAGACTTTCTTTTTGCTACTCACAACTAATTTTCTTCCTTATCAATTTGATCTAATAATTTTAAAACTTTTAAAACTTCTTCATTATCTTTAGATAAGGCTTTTAGTTTATTTCTAAATTTCATCAATATTATTTGCTCGGTAGAACTAGGAAAGCACGTTGATAGTATGAATATTAAGCCTGCGATTGCAGATAATCCTACCACTACTTCTTTTTGGAAGTTTGCAAATCCCATAAGTAAAAAACAAACAATAAGCGAAAACAAAAACACATCATGTGCCAATCTTGTCTTCAAATATTTCTTTAATTTCATATTCTTTTTCCTCCTTTGTATACTCTTCAATTCTTTTTTTAGCAATTAAAAAATATGTAGGTTCTATTTCAAAACCTATGTATTTTCTATTTAGTTTTTTGCTAGCCAAACAAACCGTTCCTGATCCTAGAAAAAAATCTGCAACTAGGTCATTTTCTTCACTTGAATTTATAATGAAGTTTTTAATAATTTCTTCTGGTTTTATCGTTGGATGTTTATACTTATTTTTATCCTTTGTGTTAAGTGGTGTTACATAAAATTTTCTTTTAGTTTGAAATTCACCGCTTACTTTAACTCCCTTTTCTCTAAAAAAACAAACATACTCTGTGTCTGATAAATACTTGTTATTACAAGTTGGTATAGGATTGCTTTTGTGCCAAGTTATTAAATCGAAATTGCATTTCTTTTCCTTAAAAAATTTGAGGTATTCATATATTTGGTTTTTATTACACCATATATAGATGTTAACTTTCTTCATAACTCTGACCATTTCTTCTAAAACGTTAATTTTAATGCCTTCACTCATTGTTCTAACTTCGTTGTGGTATTTTTGCATGTCTGAACCAAATGCTCCTCCAGACCCGTGTTTATCTATTAGATAAGGTGGATCAATTATTATTAAATCAATCACCTTATCTGGTATCTTTTTTATTGCCAGATATGAATCTTCGTTGTATATTTTGTTCTCTTCATAGATGCCTAATTTCATTCTTCACTAACGACCTTACCTTTGAAGCTAAATTTAAATTTTTTCTTAATTTGCTTTTCTAAATCGATTTTAAAATTTGGTATATCTTTCAAATGAAATACTGTTTTGTTATCG
>JAFGUR010000162.1 GCA_016938425.1 Fusobacteriaceae bacterium | reverse complement strand
TTTTATGATTATTTTTTTATAATTTTAATAATTCTAAAAATTAAAACTACAGGTCAAAATCTCAAACCTGTAGTTAAATATAGCTATTATAAAAACTTTTTTATAATTTAAAGAATTTTAAATCTTCAGATAATTTTATTATTAACGATTCCAATGAATCAACTAATTCCTGATTTTCAATAATAATACCTTTAATTTCATTAGATATTTCACTAGTATCGGAACTTAGAGATTCTATTTGAGTAGAATTATCAACAATTGAACTAATTGCTATTGTTATTTCCTTCGCTGCAGTAGCTTGTTCATCTGTAGAAATTTTAATCTCTTGTATTTTAGACATGTTGTCTTCATTATTGAATTTAATTTTCTCCATACTTTTTTCTGCTAATTTAGAAATTTCAAGTCCACTTTCAACTTTATTCATAACTTCTCTTGTACTAGTCTTTACATTTTCTACTTCATTTTGAATAGTATGAACAAGTGTTTCTATTTTTGAGGTTTCCTTATTAGTTTGTTCTGCTAATTTTCTAATTTCATCTGCAACTACAGAAAACCCTCTTCCAGCCTCTCCTGCTCTTGCAGCTTCTATTGCAGCATTAAGTGCCAATAAGTTAGTCTGTTCAGCAACACTTGTTATTGCTGTTAATATTGACCCAATATCATTTGATAAAACCTTCAATTTATCAACTTCATTTTCAGTAGAAACAGTACTAGTCTTAATTTCTACCATACTTGTTGCCATCTTTTTCATATCACTTGCACTTGAATTAGCTATCTCCATCGTTTCATCAAAAGATTTAACTGCCACTCCTATATTATTACTTATATTTTGGCTAATAGAACTAATTTCTTCCAATGCTGCTAAACTTTCTTCTGAAGAAGCAGTTTGATTTCTTACATTATCTAGTACATTGTGAACAGATGAATTAAGCTGTATAATCCCTTTATCTATACTTTTAGATATTTGAGAATAAAATACACTATTTTCACCGTTAATTAAATTATCCATAGAATGAACTATTTGTTTATTTGTAACTAAAACATCATTTGTTAAGCTAACTATATTTTGAATAAGGACGTATAATTTCTTTACAAAATTATTAAAATTATGGGATAAATCACCTATTTCATCCTTAACATTAATATTTAAATCAATATTCAAATTTCCCTCAACAAGTTCATCAAAATTTTCTTTCATTTTAACAATTGGGGAAGAAATACTCTTAGCCAATATTAAACCAATTAACGCTCCAATTACAAGTATTACAATAAGAACCGTAATAACTATTATTTGTAATTTATTAAAAGTTCTATACATCTCAGCAGATATAGGTGCTCCTGCTAAAATCCAACCATTATTTAATCTTTTATAAAACACTAATTTTTTATGCCCATCCAATTTATATTCAAACATTCCATAAGGTTCATTTTTTTCAAGTAAATATTTTTTAAATAAATCTCCAACTTGTTTATCAGCATCATCAATATTTTTTAGAGTTTCATCTGGATGATATAAGAAATTTAAATTTTTATCAAATAGAATCATATAACCATTATCAAATAATTTTATTTTGCTCAAACCTTCTCTAAGCTTATTAAAATAAAATTCTGAACCAACAACTCCAATAGTTTTATTATCTTTTACAACTTTTTTACTGTAACTTATTAGAATAGTTCCTTTTCCCCACAAATCCCATTGATAAGGCGCTGACCAATTTTCTCCATTCTTTATAGCTTCAGCCCACCATTCAGCTTTTTCAACTTCAGTTCCTACTACTTCATATTTTGGATTCTGTATTATATTACCATTATCTTCTCTCAAGGATAAAAAAACTGAATTTTTAGTAACTGCTGTATTACTTATAAACCATAAATTTTTATCAGGAGTTAAGCTTGTTGCTCCTTTCGCTACAACTAAAAGATTTTTTTCATAGTCTATTGCATTTTGAGGGCTTTCCTCTACTTTATTTAAATCTATTGTAGAAGTTATATAATTTTCATATGCATGTACATTTGATTTTACATCCGCAAATGTTTTTTCAATTTTTAAAGCTTCATTATCTACTAAGTTCGTTACTATTCTTTCCTCATCTCTTTTAATATCCTTTGCAACAACAAAACCTAAAATAGAGCCTATTAAAAATATTGCTAAAATAATTGGTAATATTACACTTAGTAAAATCTTATTTTTTATTTTCATACTAAATCCTCCTTATTATACCTTAAACTAATTTGTTAAAAAATATCAATAGTTCATGATTTTGTTTGATAAATAATTAATTTTTTTATTCATTCTCCCACTTGTAGTAAGTTTGAAGCATATTTGATACAGCTATAAATATGATATTTCTCTAAAACAAGACTATCTATTCACATTTATGTACGTATATTTTCACTAAATAATACCTTAGTCCTTTATACTATTCAAAATTTTATTTTAAATCCTTTTTTCTTTTTTAATAAAACATATTCAATAATTTTTATATTTTTATTAAACATTACGTTAAAAAATAAATTATTGAAATTTGTTTCTCATATTTCTCCTCAAAACTTGAAAATCTCAAAAAACATTTTTTTTATTAGTTTCATTTTCCCTCTATAATTTAAATTGCTATTAATTCTATTACTTAAAATTTATTATTTCCTAGTAAATAAAAAACTAGCCTTTTCAGACTAGTTTTATTTTTCTATCTTTTTTTACCAAAAATTCTTAATAAGTATAAGAATAAATTAATAAAATCTAAGTATAATTCTAAAGCTCCTAAAATTGCTATTTTATTAACTTCTACCGAATCTCCACCAGATCTAACTATCAAATTATGTTTTATCTTTTGCATATCATAACCTATCAATGCTGTGAATATTGCTACTCCAGCATAAGTTATTATCCAATAAAGTACTGGAGAAGCTAACCATAAGTTCAATAAAGATACTAAAATCAAGCTTATTAAACCTACCATTAACATTTTACCATAACCAAGTAAGTTTTCTTTAGTTGTATACCCAAACACAGCCATCACTACAAAAATTATTAGTGTAGAAGCTAGTGCATAAAGTATTGCTGAAAAATCATATATAAGTCCTATTCCTGAAAGAGTTAACCCTGTTAAAAATGAGTACAAGAAAAACCCTATACCCATTAAAAAAGGACTCAAAAACTTCTTTGCCCATGAAAGTGCTATTACTATAGCAAATTCTCCAATAATAATTGGATAATAATTACTGTACACAAACGCTATAAGATTTTGATTATAAAAGGCTCCGTAAGCCATAGTACCAAAAGTTAATAATACTCCAAATACCATAAATAAAATTACTTTTCTTATGGCTTTATTAACTTCATACTCATCATAAATAATTTCATTTCCTCTAAAATCCATTTAACATCCCCCTTATTTTCTAGTCAATATATCCATTAAAGCTACTGATAATATCATAAAATCAAAATAAAACTGTAGCATCCCACTAAGTTCTATTCTTTTTAATAAGTTTTCATTCTTATTTGCTAATGAAACTTCTTGTTTAATATGATTAATATCAAAAGCTATAAATGCAGTAAAGTTACCTATAATAATATAATCTATAATCCAATAAAGAATATGAACTCCAAAATATAGATTAACCAACATCATTACTATAAGAAAAAATAAATTGATTTTTAAAATAACTCTATATCTTTCCAAATCTTCTTTTGTATTATTTCCAAAATAACTCATAACTGAAAAAATAATCACACTTATAAAAATAGCCAATAAAAATTTTGGAATTCCATATTTAAAAGCTGCATAAGTCATAAGAAGGCCAGTAAAAACAGTATATAACAAAGCTATGACTCTATTCAAATTTATATGTATTTTATTAACAAATATTGATAATGTTAAAGGTAATACAAAAGAAAATCCTATTAATTTCCAAGAATTTTCATCTATAAATTTAGCAACAGAAAAAAAACATGTTGATATTGTCACAATTACTATGGCAATAATCAAATGAAGCCCTAAAGATAAAACAACATTTTTTACAATGTCACTTGTAAGTTCTTCATTTTTATATTTATCTCTGTACATACTGACCTCCTTTTCAGTCTTATTTAAAGTTAGGTTTATTTTCTGATTTAGCCATCTCAACAAAAGCTTCTAAAGACATTGACTCTTGTTCTTGACTTCCAAATCTTCTAACATTAACAGTTCTTTCTTCTACCTCTTGTTTTCCTAAAACAAGTTGCACTGGTATTTTATATTTCCCATTTGCTTCTCTTATTTTATATCCAATTTTTTCTGCTCTAGTATCTATTTCTACTTTAATTCCATTTTCCTCTAAAATTCTTTGAATTTCTTCAGCATATGAAATTTGATCATCCGTAATAGTCATTACTTTTACTTGAACTGGTGCTAACCAGAACGGGAAAGCTCCTGCAAAATGTTCTATTAATATTCCAGTAAATCTTTCGATACTTCCATACATTGCTCTATGTAGCATTATTGGTCTATGTTTTTCTCCATCTTCACCAACATAAGATAAATCGAATCTTTCTGGTAAATTCATATCTAACTGAATTGTTCCACATTGCCAAATTCTTCCAATAGCATCTCTTAATTTAAAGTCTAATTTTGGTCCATAAAAAGCTCCATCACCAGGATTTAATTTATAAGTTCTTCCAGAATTTGTAACTGCATTAGCTAAAGCTTTTTCAGATATTTCCCAAATTTCTTTAGAACCTATTGCTTTTTCTGGCATTGTTGACAATTCTATATGATATGATAATCCAAATAAAGTATAAAACTTATCATATAAATCTATGATTTTTACAACTTCTTCTTCAATTTGAGTTGGAGTCATAAATACATGAGCATCATCTTGAGTAAATGCTCTTACTCTAAACAATCCATGTAAAGCTCCTGAAAATTCATGTCTATGCACATGTCCAAACTCTCCCATTCTTAATGGTAAATCTTTATAAGAATGTAATCCATTTTTATATGCTAACATACATCCTGGACAATTCATTGGTTTTATTGCAAAATCCAATTCATCAATTTCAGAAGTATACATATTTTCTCTATAGTTAAACCAATGTCCTGATGTTTCCCATAATTCTTTATTAAGCATTATCGGTGTTTGAATCATTTCATAACCAGCTTTTTTATGTTCTTTTTCCCAAAGTCTCATTAAAGTATTTTTTAATTCCATTCCTTTTGGTAAAAAAAATGGGAATCCTGGTCCATAGTCAGACATAAAGAAAAGTTCTAATTCTTTTCCTAATTTTCTATGATCTCTTTTTTCTGCTTCTTCCATTTGAATTAAAAAGTCCTTTAACTCTCTTTCTTCTGCAAAAGCATATCCATAAATCCTTTGAAGCATTTTATTTTTAGAGTCTCCTCTCCAATATGCTCCTGCAACTTTAGATAGTTTAAATGCTTTTAAATATCTTGTAGATGGAACATGAGGCCCTCTACACAAATCTATAAATTCTCCTTGCTCATAAAGTGATAAATTTTCTCCTGCTGGAATAGATTCTATAATTTCTACTTTGTAGTTTTCACCCATTCCTTTAAATTTTTCAATAGCTTCTTCTCTTGTTATTTCATGTCTAACAATTCTTATGTCTTCTTTTGCTATTTTCTTCATTTCTTCTTCTATTTTAACTAAGTCATCTTCAGAAAATTGATTTACTGGATCAAAATCATAGTAGAATCCATTTTCTATTGAAGGTCCTATTGTTACTTTTGTATCAGGAAATAATCTTATTACTGCTTGAGCCATTAGATGAGCTGTAGAATGTCTTATAATTTCTAATCCATCTTCCGTTTCTGGGGTCACCAATTCCACCTTTGCATCATTTTCTAAAACGAAGGTCATATCAACTAACTTCCCATCAACTCTTGCTCCTATAGCTTTTTTGGCAAGAGAGTTACTTATACTTTTAGCAACATCAAACATATTTACTTTGTCTTCAAATTGCTTTATGTCTCCACTTGGTAACATAACATTAATCATTGTAATCTTCCTCTCTTTCTATTTAATAATCTGTATCTATCATTTTACCATACTTAGAATAAATTTGCAAAATTAAATAGGGGATATTTTAGAACTTAAAACATCCCCTATTTTTATGGTTTTATATTATTTATCTACTACATTCCTGTTTTTATTTCTGGAGATAATCCTCCATTTTCATAATTTGCCCCTGCACTTAATCCTTTTTCTGGGAATGTTAATAAAGCAAAATTTATACTCCATTTCCAATCATATATATCATAAGTTTCATTCCATTCTCTTTCATATTTTAATGTAGTTGAGAAAAAGTCAAATTCTTTTCCTACTGATATACTCCAACTGTCTATAAGTCCATTGTCTTTAGCTAAAGTTTCATCTACACCTATTTCACCCTTTATCTTCCAAGATTTAGAATCTTTTCCTATCATTGTTAATACACTAAAATCATGTTCTTTATTACTTTCTGTTTTTTTAATTCCATACTTACTACTTGAATTTGCAGAGAAAGTAAAGTTTTGGTCTAAAGTATATTTCAACTTAAATCTTTTATAATGAGCTTCTAAAGTTATATCTAAACTTTCCATCGAGTCAAATAGATTATTGGAAGCTTTAAAATAATCTTCATTTCTTGTTCCATTCACATATATAGAATAGTATTGATTATATATAACTTCTTCTTTTGTATCTCCTAAACCCATCAAGTCAAATCCAAGTCCTTTTTCTTTTCTTTGTTCTTCATTATATTTACTATCAATTTTTGCAAGTTCTTCTTGTGTCAAATCAAACCTTTCTGTTCCTGTTGAATCAACTAATTTTACATTAGATTCATTACCTTTTTTAGGTTTATTTAATTTGAATTCATACTTAAATTCTAAACTCTTTTCGTCATTTAAAGTAGTTACTTTATCTTTATAATCTTGAAATGCAAATTTTAAAGAATATAAATCTTTCTTTGTATACTCTACTGAATATTTATTTTTTATCCCATTTGAATCATATGAACTCGTTGTATAATCATATTCACTTGTATCTGCTCTTGTATATGCTAATTTATATGTTCTTTTATCATCTATTGTTTTAGCAAATGAAAAAGTATCTGAAATACTCTTTTCTGTAGTCTCTATATCCCCATAAGTTTTTGATGTATCCGCTAATTTTAAATAATCTCCATTTGAATCAAGATAAATATAATCTTCTTCTCTTTCATCATCTACTGTGTTTACATGAGTCCATCCATACTCTTTATCATCATCAGCTAATGTAAGTTTTATTGTATCCGTTTCTTTATCTAAAAAATATTTTTCATTAAATACTCCGTACAATGATGAACTAGAGTTCATATCATTTTTAGTATAGTCTTTATCTTCTCCATAACTAACAAATACTGTTCTCTTATCATCAATTTTAAAGTCAATTGAATTTATCAAAATATCATCTTGTAGCCATCCAGTATATAGACTATTATAGGCTTTTGTCATATCAATTCCATAAGTGGTTTTTGTATTTCCCACTCCAAAAGTTATGCCATTTCCTAAAGTAAGTGTATTTTTTCTACTACTCAATCTATAGATTTCAAGATCATCTTCATCGGATACGTTCGTTATTCCATTAGAATTATTAAAACCATAATCCCCTAATTCCCAGTTATAAATATTATAACTAAACTTACTTGTATTATCTAAACTTAAGTCTACTTTCCTAAAATAATCTCCACTATTACTGTAAATTCCTATATTATGAACTCCTTCAGTATATAAATTAGTCAGATTATCTCCTCTTTCATACTTATCATATCTTTGCCCTACAGTCAAATCTAGAATTCCTAATTTCCTAAAATCTATTTTTTTATCTCTAAGTTTAGTGTCATAGTAGTTTGATGTATTTTCATAAGTTATTCCACTATCATTTATTGATCTATCTGTATAAATCTCTTCCTCTGTTCCTAACTCTAAACTATAAGTAATATTCCCTTGATTAAGATTCAATTTTGCTGATTGACTGCTATTTTTTTCATAAGTAATATCTTCATCTCTAAAATATTGTGTATCAGTATAACCAGCTTTTACCCTTAAAGGATCATCTGCTAAGTTCAGCTCTTTTTCCACTTCTTTTTGATGAAATTCTAAAGAGTAAGTCATCTTTCCATTAAAAAGTTTATAATCTCCCAATTTAATTTTAGTTTCATTTAAATATTGATCATATTTTTTTACTGAAAATGGCACATAACTATAACCTTCAGCCCACCCTGATACTTTATTAAGATAATATCCATTTAGATATCTTTCATCATCATCTAACGCTACCCATGTATCCCATGTCTTTTCTTCTTGGGAAAAACTTATTCCATATTTTTTCAAATCAAATCCAACTGTAAAATCACTTAAATGACTTGTTGTATCTGCATATTGTGACCCTGGATCCAAATCATCTAAATAATCATATTTCAAGTTAAATCCATATAAAAAATTATCCTTTTTTAACTCTAATGTTGACTTCATATCATTATCTCTTTGAGTATCAACACTGTCGTCGTCATCATATTCTTCTTCTAATAAAGCTTGTAAAAATTGTTTATTATTAGCATATTGAATATCTGCTTTTAAACTTGTATCTTTATTTTTTCCCATTCCTGTTAAATCTGTAGATAATTCATATCTTTGTAACTTTGTCTCTAGTCCTTCGTAAGCATAAGTGGAACTTACTCCACTATTATAATCATCCAGTGCATCTATAACATCATTAATGGTATTTGTTGTTTGATTTGTATAGTCCAATGATATTTTCCCATACTTCCCTGTATATGAGTGTTTATATTCTAATTTATATTCTTTTTCATAATCCCCTTTAGGAAGTATTAATGCTTCACTCAAACTAATTGTTCCTGTATTATTCTTATTTCCATTTACTTTATAAACATTAGTCCAATCTTCTATATAAAGACCCTTTTTACCTGTAGTTTTAAGTGCTGCACTTCCATTAAAATAGTTACTATTATAACCATAATCAAGACCCCATATCATATAGCTCCCATTATCACTATCTGAACCAAATACTGGAAACAATGGTGCTTTAGAGTCTGATTTTAAAGAAGTAGCATACCAAGGTAACCATAATATGGGAACTTTTTTTGCATATAAAAAAACATTATAAGCCACTAGCTTTTTTTCTGGGTAAACAGATATTTTCTTAGCTTTTAAATGATAAGGCAAAATTTCTTCAGGTTTGTCTTCAAAACTAGTAAGTTTTAAAGCCTTACTAGATGTCGTAAACCAAGCATTTTTTACATGGGCTTCATTAGGATACTTTGCAAAGAACTCTTCACCACCATAATATATTTTGTCATTTCCTACAGGAGCACTTTCTACTTTTACATAAGAAACTCCATTTCTTATTATAAGACTTTGGTCATCTAAATTGTAATACAATTTCTCTGCTTCTACCTTATTTTCTCCTTGTTCAAAAATAACTCCATCAGAAGCTTCTACCAGATTTTTATCAGTCATCTTTTTTAACTTATAAGCCTTAATTTTCCCAGTTTTAGTAGGATCAGCATTAGGATAAACAAATGTAACTCCCCCATCAGCTGTAAACTCTTCATTTTCAAAATCTATAGTTGCTTCATTGGTTTCCACATCCATTTTTTTACTTTCTTCTGAATAAGTATTAAATAAGATTAAAAACATCAATATATATTTCAAAAAATTTTTTTCAATTTTTTTAAAAACCATTGTCTCCTCCAAATTTTCGATTACCGTCAAAGAATTATATCACAATTATTTTACTTATTAAAGTGAAGAAATCATTTTATATCTGTTAATTTTTTAAAAAAAATAATAAAAGCAGGCTTTTACACCTGCTTAATGGGAGAGATTTCAATGTTTCATTATTTCTAACTTACACTAAACCTCGTTCTTGGCTCTTTTATGATATATAATAATTGTGGCAACAATGTGGCAATAATTAATTTTTTAACTACTCAGTCATATAAAATCTTTAAATATAAATAGTTTATACGCGCCTTTGATGTGAGAAGAAGGAGATTTATGGAACATAGCTCGCACCCAATATCATCAATTTAAGAAATTTGTCTAATTAGTATAACCTATCCAAGTCAAAAAGCTTAAAACTTCAAGTCTCCCCTTATCAGAGGGAGATTTAGAGGGGGTTATTTAGACTCGCTAAGTTGATCAACAACCGCAAGGGTTACTCCTCTCAACCCCTCTAAAACTAAGATTTTACAATGTTTTTTATGCCTGAGTAATTACTTTTCTTATTTAACATCAAAATAATAAGAGCAGGCTTTTACACCTGCTCAATGGGAGAGATTTCAATGTTTCATTATTTCTAACTTACACTAAACCTCGTTCTTGGCTCTTTTATGATATATAATAATTGTGACAATAATGTGACATTTATTAAAAAACTAATAAGAAGCTAATTTATCTTTTAATGCTTGTTTTTGCATCATTCCAACTAATGTGTCTACTATTTCTCCATTTTTAAAAACAATCATTGTAGGAATTGATCTAATTTTATATTGAGCTGCTAAAGACTCTTGCTCATCTACGTTTACTTTAGTAATTTTTTGAGCTACTTCTTCACTCACTTCATCTAATATAGGTCCTAACATTTTACATGGTCCACACCATGGTGCCCAGAAATCAACTAAAACTACACCTTCATATTTTAATACTTCTGATTCAAAACTTGAATTATCTAAGTGAATAACTTTACTCATTTTTTTACCTCCTGCTCTTAATTTATACTAATTTTATCATGTATCCTTTCCTTTGTCAATTGGTCAAGAATATACAATAAAATCTACTTATCTTGTATATGATATACTCAACATATCTAATCTATCCTTTTAATTTTTTTTCATCAAATTTTTTATTTATATCAAAAATTAAAAATTCATTAGTAATTTTCCCTTTATTAATCTTTAAATATTCTATAGCTATATCTCTTACTAATTTTACAGTCTTTACATCAGTAGTTATATCTGTAAATCTTAAGTCTGATAACCCACTTTGCCTTTTACCAAATATTTCTCCTGATTTTCTAAATTTCAAATCTTCTTCTGCTATTACAAACCCATCATTTGTTTTCTCCAAAACTTCTAAACGATTGACTGAATTATCATTGGTAGAAGACGAAACTAAAAAACAATATGCCTTTTTGCTTCCTCTTCCAACTCTTCCTCTAAGTTGATGAAGTGCTGACAATCCAAATCTATGAGCATCATTAATAACCATTATTGTAGAATTAGGCACATTTACCCCAACTTCAATTACTGTTGTAGATACAAGGACATCAATATCTCCATTTTTAAATTTATGCATAATTTCATCTTTTTCTTGATTACTCATTTTCCCATGTAAAATAGCTAAATTAAAACCCTTTAATTCCAAGTTACTAAGTTCTTCATAAAGTTCTTCTACCGATTTAACATTTAATGTTTCGCTTTCTTCTATTAAAGGAGCCACAATATAAGCTTGGTCTCCAGCTCTTAATTTTTTTCTAATAAAATCATACATCTTATTTTTTTCTATATTATCTTTAATACATTTTGTTCTTATTGGAGTTCTCCCTGGTGGTAACTCATCTATTACAGACAAATCTAAGTCTCCATAAATACTTAATGCTAAACTCCTTGGAATAGGTGTTGCTGACATAACTAATAAATTAGAGAGGCTCCCTTTTTCCCTTAATTTTCTTCTTTGTTCTACACCAAACCTATGTTGTTCGTCAATAATTGTTAATCCTAAATTGTGAAACTCTACTTCATCTTCAATAAGAGCATGGGTTCCTATTAATATATCTATATCTCCCTCTCTCAACCTAGATAAAATTTCCTTTCTTTTTTTACCTTTAATTGAACCTGTTAAAATTTCAACTTTTACACCTTGCTCTCCAAGTTCATCTATCATTGACAAATAGTGTTGTACTGCTAAAATTTCTGTAGGAGCCATTAAAACTCCTTGATAATTATTTTCAACCATGTACAAAAGCAGTATTTCTGCTACAATTGTTTTACCACTTCCCACATCACCTTGAATTAATCTATTAACTATTTTACCATTACTTAAGTCTTTATGAACTTCAGTAATAACTTTTTTTTGTGCTGTAGTCAATTCAAATTTTAAACTACCTATAAATTTCTTAACCAATTCTTTTTTATCTTCTAAATTATAAAACCTTTTATTTTCATCTAATAAAAACTTAGATTTTAGTATTCCAAATTGTAGTATTATAAGTTCTTCTATTGCAAACCTTCTCTTTGCATCTTCTATTTCTTTATTATTTTTAGGAAAATGAATACATCTTATAGCTTTTTTTCTGCCCAATATTTTATATTTTTCCAAGATTTCTCTGGGTAAATTTTCTTCTACCAATTCTATTTTATGAAGTATTGACCATTTTACCAATTTTCTAACATCATTTTCTTGGACTCCATTAACCAAAGAATATATAGGTAATATTTCTCCTTCAAATACACTTTCTCCCTTTAAAACTTTAAACTCAGGATTAACCATTTGAAATCCAAATCTTCTTTTTACTTGCCCTATAAAAACCATGTCATTTCCTTCTTTTACATAGTTTTTAGCATAAGGCATCCCAAACCAAGTTAATTCCATATATCCTGTACCATCAGTAACTTTTGCCTTAAATAATTTTCTTCTGTTCATGGAAGTTGTCATTTCTGCCCTTATTACTGTAGCCTTTATAATTACAAATTCATCATTTGTAACTTCTGATATTTTCTTTATGTTTGTTCTATCTTCATAAGCTCTTGGAAAGTTATACAACAAATCAAAATAACTTTTTACTCCCAATTTTTTAAGCTTTTTTATATCCTTTTCTTCAAAGTCTTTTATCTCTTCAAATAATAAATTATATGATTTTAAATCATCCATAATATCACCATTCATCTTGTATTTTAATCATTATACCATTTCATCTTTATCTATTCCATAATAAAATAAAAAGCTGAAATTATCAGCTTTCTAAAGTCATTATTATAATTTAAATTTATCAACTTCATTTTGTAGTTCAGTAGCAAGATTTGCTAAGGCTGTACTTGATTCCGCTATTTGCTCAACTGCTTCTGATGTTTCTTCCACTGATTTTGCAGCTTTTTCAGCTCCTGCGGCGTTTTCTGTTGAAATAGAAGCTAAGTTATTTATGACTCCTGTTATTTCATCTTTTTTTGAAACTAACTCTCTTCCAGATTTTTTAAGTTCCTCCAAAACTGAATTTAAACTCCCAATTGATTTTGATATCCCATCAAACTTTTCATTGGTTCCTTCTAAGCTTTCATTTTGAGATGTTACTATTTCTTTTGCAATTTTCATTTTTTCTACTGCAAACTCTGTTTTATTTCTTAATTCATTTATTATTTCATCAATTTTACCAGTAAAAATATTTGATTGTTCTGCAAGTTTTCTTATTTCTTCTGCTACTACAGCAAATCCTCTTCCAGCTTCCCCTGCTCTAGCTGCTTCTATAGCTGCATTTAAAGCAAGTAAATTAGTTTGCTCTGCTATACTTTTTATCATTGTACTTGCTTCTACTATATTTTTTGTACTTTGACTTGTCTCTAAAACAATTTTTCCTACAGTTCCTGCAGCTTCACTATTTTGTCTACTCTTTTCTGTTAATTCTTCAAGTATTTCAAGTCCTTCATCTTTTAATTTATTTACATCATTTATAGAATTATTTAATCTTTCCATAAGATTTCTATCATTTTCAATAATTTCTGCTAAAATTTCTACTTCTTCTGCCCCTTTTTCTGTTTCATTTGCTTGACTTGTTGCTCCAGTAGAAATTTCTTGTACAACTTTTGCAACCTCTTCTGATGCTGATGCTGACGTCTCTGCTGTTGCTGTCAATTCTTGGGCTGATGCTGCAACTTGTTCTGCATTATTTCCTATTGACTTTATTAAAGAAGTTAAATTACTTTTCATTAGGATCAATGCTCTTGAAATGTCTCCTATTTCATCAGAAGCTTTAGAATACTCTAAAAGCTTTGAAGCAGAATCTTCTCTCAAATCATAATTTGATAATTTTTCTACTTCCTTTGACATAATTGTAATTGGAATAGCTATTTTTTTACTAATAGTAAAAGCAACTACAATTCCTATAATCACAAATAGAACAAGCAATCCTATAGAAATTTTTATTAAAGAATAATACATTTCTAGCACTTCTTCTTTATCTGCAACTATTATTAAATCCCAGTTAGAACCTAATATTTTATCATGACCTGCATATACTGGCTTATTTAAAGTATTTTTATAGGATACTACTCCACTTTCTTTACTTGCTACTACATCTTTTACTGCTTGACCCATTGTAGAATTAAAATCTTTGCCAAATTTCCCTATTCTATCTTTTGTCTTATGTGCGACTATTCTTTCCTCACTATCAACTACATAAGCATAACCTGTTTTCCCATGACCCAATGTATCTGTTATTTCATTTAAAAAACTAGCATTTGACCTTGCAACAACATATCCGATAACTACATCATTTTTTTTAATTGGTGAGCACAATAAAAAAACTGGATTCCCTGATACTTTACTAATAAATATATTTGAAAAAAATGGTTTCCCATCTTTTATCTTAACTAAGTTATCCTCTTTAATAAAATCTAATGTTTTTCCACTTTTAATATAGGTCCCAATACCATTTATCCCTAATATAGCAATATCTTCAAATTCTAATCTATCTACTGTTACTTCTAATTCTTTTTTTTGAACATCATAATCCATTGTTTTTATAAGGGAATTCTCAGATAATTCAATCACTCTTCCTAATTTACTTTGAATACTATTTTCAATAATTAATGCTCCATTTATTGCAGATTTTTCAATTTCTTCTTCTACCACTGTTACTAAATCATTTTTAACTATAGTTCCTATTACCAAGATTAATGTTATTACTATAAGCGCAACTAGCAAACTTACTGATAAAGATAATTTTTTTGATAATTTCATAAATCCCTCCCTAAAAATTTATTAATAGTTCTAAAGTATACTTAACTTATTGTTGATATTCAAGGTCAATTTACTTCATATTAATTTGAAAGAAAAATGCTTGAGTATTTAAGTTATATATTCTAAAATAATTGTTATATTCCTCTATTTCTTAAAAAATATTATGCTTTTTTACCTACTAAATTTATTCTTTCTAAAACTACAAGAAATATAATTTCCCTACATTTTTAATCATACTTAGGGTTTACTGAAAAAGTAAAAATCATTGATTTTATTTATTTCCAAGATAATATTTGGCAATTAAATGATAATTTTTTTGCAGTTTTTCTTAAAAACTAAACATTCAGACCTTGAACTACGCTTGCTCTGCATAAGATTACTCTAGAATTTCTTTCAGAAATTAAGAGTATCTAAAAACCGCGTAAACGTGACGTTTAATCCTTATAATTCTAAAAAATATAGTTTTGTTATATTGATTTTATTTGCGTCCAACGTCAGGTTTTTGCGCAACGAAGTGGAGCTTATGCCTGTGGCAGGCGCGAGGTGGCTGCGGAAGCCACGGTTTTCAAAAATAGCTTCTAATTCAGTAAGCCCTACTTATTAAACTAAGATTTCTTGTATTCTATAAAAATAAAAAAATCACTATTTTCAATTAAAAATAGTGATTTTTTTACCTATTTTATATTAGATATTTTTTCGCCTTTTTGTTCATAACCAAAAACATAATCAAGATTTATATTTTTCATAGAATTAAATATTCTTTGTTTTATATTGGGATCAATATTATCCAAATTTGATAATAGATTTTTAATTTCTTTTCTTTTTGAAGGTGTTTTCCCTGCTTCTATAGGACAACCACAAGCCATGGCTCTAATTCCATTATTTTTTGTGTAAGAAATTATATCTTTTTCCTTTATATAAATAAGTGGTCTTATAAGCTCCATTTTCCCTGAAGTTGACGGTACTTTTGGAAGCATTGTTTTAACTGTCCCTGCATAGAACATATTAATCAAAACAGTTTCTACCATATCATCAAAATGATGTCCTAATGCCATTTTATTACAACCCATTTCTTCTACCTTATTATAAAGCCACCCTCTACGCATTTTTGCACATAAAAAACATGGATAATCTGGATCTTCTTTAAATGCAACTTCCCAAACATTTGAATCATAAATTTCTCCTGGGATATCTAAAAGTTCAAAATTTTTCTTTAATTGCTCCACATCTAAAGCTTCAAAACCTGGATTCATACTTATAAATTTAAGCTCAAAATTACGGCTTTTATCTTTTTTCAATTCTTGGAACAATTTTGCCAATAATAAACTATCTTTCCCACCAGAAATCCCTACTGCAATTTTATCTCCATCTTCAACAAGTTTATATTCATTTACTGCATTCAAAAATTTTGTCCAAATAGATTTTCTAAAAGGTCCTCTTAAACTCTCAATAATTTCTTCTGGAGTTTTAGTTTCAATGTTTACACTAACTACTTCACATGTATTTCCCATAGCTCCTCCTCTAATTTTTTCAAAGTTTATTCTATCACAAAAGTTATTTTTCTTAAAGTCATTTTTTTACTTTTCTAGTCATAAAACTATTTTTTTTTACAAATTAATGTTATAATTAGCCTATCAATGATAATTTAAATTTAAAGGAGATTAATCATGGTTTATCAATTATTAGAGCTTATTCTAACTGAACAAGTTCACACAGAAGATACGCTTATGCAAAAATTAGATATAAATGAAAATGAGTTAGAGTATTTATTAGTTCAATTAGAAGATTTAGGGTATTTAGTAGAAAATAATTACTATTTTGAAGAAACATGTGATACATGTAGTAAAAGTGGAAACTGTGGAACAGAAAATTATGAACCTAATGAAAAAGTTAAAAAAATTAGGGTTATTACTCCAAAAGCTTTAGAATATGCTAAAGAAAGTGGTAAACTTCATCTTTTACCTAAAAAAGAAGCTACTCCACAAGATTTTCTATAAAAAAATCCCCTTATTTCAAAGGGGATTTTTTTATTAGTATTATGCATTTTCTGGTTCATTAAATATTCCAGTTGAAAGATATCTTTCACCTGTATCCATTAATAAAACAAGGATTTTTTTCCCAACATTTTCTGGCCTATTTGCCACTTCTAAAGCTGCTTTAAAAGCTGCTCCAGAAGAGATTCCTGCTAAAATCCCTTCTTTTTTAGCTAACAATCTTGCTCCATCAAAAGCATCTTCATTTTCTATTTGAATAATTTCATCATAAATATCAGTATTTAAAACTTTTGGAACAAACCCTGCCCCAATTCCTTGAATTCTATGTGGCCCAGGTTGTCCACCAGATAATACTGGAGAATTTTTAGGTTCTACAGCAACTATTTTCAATTTATCATTAGATTTTTTAAGGATTTCTCCTATTCCTGTTATACTTCCTCCAGTACCAATTCCAGTTACAAAAATATCTAAATCATTTCCAAAATCTTCTTGAATTTCAAGAGCTGTTGATTTTCTATGCGCTTCAGGATTTGCAGGGTTTTCAAATTGTTGTAAAATTACTGCATTCTTATATTCTTCTTTTAATTCTATAGCTTTTTGAATTGCACCTTTCATTCCTAATTTACCTTCTGTTAACACAAGTTCTGCTCCATATGCTTGAACTAATGCTCTTCTTTCAATACTCATTGTGTCAGGCATTACTAAGATTAGTCTATAACCTTTTGCAGCAGCTACCATTGCTAATCCTACCCCTGTATTTCCCGATGTAGGTTCAATTAAAACAGTATCTTTATTTATTACTCCTTTTTCCTCTGCATCTAAAATCATATTTTTAGATATTCTATCTTTTACACTTCCTCCAGGATTAAAAGATTCTACTTTAACATATATTTCTACTTGTGTTTCATTTGATTTACCCAATTTTACTATTGGTGTTTTCCCCACTAAATCCAAAATGTTATTATAAATTGCCATAAAAACCCTCCTTTTTTATTATATATAATACATTAAATTTTTATTTTCTTTATGCTTTTCAACCAAATCTTCTAAAGATAATTCATCAAAAAAATCTGAAATTTTCTTATTGTATTCTCTCCAAAGCACTTCATTCAAAGTAGTCTCCAAACTTCCTGAATCTATACTATCGTCTATTTCACAATATATATCCTTTTCTAAAAGTTCTATTAACTCTTTTATTTTAATATTTTTTATTTCTTTAAAAAAAATATAACCTCCAGAAGCACCTTTTAAACTTTTTACTATTCCACCCTGTTTTAAAGTTGAAAATATTTGTTCTAAATATCTTCCAGATATATTTTCTTTTTCTGCAATTTCTTTTATAGAAATTTTTACTTCACTACCTTGTAAAGCCATATATAACAATGCTCTTATCCCATATTTTGATTTAGTTGATATCATTTTATTCTCCTTTTCCTACTTATAAACTAGGTTATATTTTGATGATACCATAACTTTTTTTAAATGTCAAATTATATTTCCGATAGATTTACTATGATTTATCTTATCATAATTTAGTATCTAAGTCAACAATAAAAAACATCTATCTATTTTTAAAAATTGTGATATAATTTATTTAAAATTCTATAAAAGGAGTCGTTTATGAAAAAAATTATATTATTCTTGTTTATCTTGCTTTTTACAGTTTCATGTTCTAAAGATTCGAATCTTCTTTCAAAAACAAAAGAAATTAGTCCTGAAAAAAAATCATTATTAGCTTATGGTGCCATTTTATCCTCAAGAAATTATATGGATTTTAGCGGATTAGGACTTTATGAAAAAGGAGTAGAGGTTTCTAAATTATATAAGGCAGATGTCATCTCTTTACTTAAAGAAAGTTGGGAAGTTAATGATAGAAAAACAGCTATTGAAGCCCTTGACTGGCTTGTAATTGATGGGCATAGAAAAACTTGGGATTCATATCTTTATAATTTACAAGAAGGTAGTAAGGAAAAGTATGATGGATATGAAAAAGACAAAGCTCGTTACGAGAAATGTGTAAAAATGTTAAAAGAAAAATTTAATATTAGCGATGATATTTTGAAAAAAGTAGACATGGGAGCTTGGGATTATGACAGATTAGTTACTGTTTCTAGATGGTGTTATATTGCTGGATATATCACTGAAGAAGAAGCATGGAATTACTGTATTACTGCTAAAAAATTAGCTCAAGCCTCTTTTAATTCTTGGGAAGAGTATTATGCTTCTTGTGTTTTTGGTAGATCCATTGCCTATGAAGGTGATCCAGATGAGTTATTGGAAACTGGTGAAGAACTTCTAAAAAAAGAAAATAGTATTTGGAAAGAGATTCCGTTTAAGTCAAATAATTAGGGTCTACTGAATTAGAGACAATTTTTTAACCCCTTGGGCGTCTGCCCAAATCCAACCAGCAAGGGTTGCTGGATGCCTTATAATTCAATACAAATATTTTCATAAATTATAAGGGATTTCTTGAAGGATAAGCTTCTTAAATGTTTAATTTTTAAGATTTTTTGTCAAAAACTCTGCATTTTTTTATTAAAAATAGAGTTAAAATCTTTAAAATCAATTGTTTTGTATTTTTCAGTAATCCCTAATTAGAATTTACTAAATAAAAAAAGTTGGGAGACCCAACTTTTTATTCTTCATCTAAATAATACCCTAGCTCTTTTAAAAACGGTTTTTTCTTTCTCCATTTATCCTTAACTTTTACCCAAAGATTAAGATAAATTGTTCTATCTAAAAGTCTTTCTATATCTTTTCTGGCTTCAGTTCCAACTTCTTTTAAAAGTCTCCCACCTTTTCCTATAATAATTCCTTTTTGAGACTCTCTTTCTACATAAATATTTACATCAAATTTATCTTTTTGCCCTTCATCTCTTTTATTTACATTAATAATTTCGATAGCAATAGAATGAGGTATTTCGTCTTTTGTTCTTTCTAATAATTTTTCTCTTACTATTTCACCTATTATTTTATAAACAGGCATATCTGTATACATATCTTCTGGATAGTACCAACAATCGTCAATCATATACTCTTTTAAAGAATTAAGTAATCTTTCTACTCCAAATCCAAATTGTGAAGAAAGCATAATTACATCATTAAATTCTCCTAATTTTTCTTTAATTTCTTGAAGTTTTGCTGAATACTCTTCATCTGAAAATAAATCACTTTTATTTACAACTGCAATTCTAGGAGTATTTCCTGCTTCTACTATTCTTTCCATAACATATTGATCCCCAGTACTAATTTCCTGAGTCCCATCTAAAATAAAAAGTATACAATCAACTTCCTTTAAAGTTCTAATTGCTGTATTCGTCATGTGTTCACCCAATAAATGCTTAGGTTTATGTATTCCTGGAGTATCAATAAAAACATATTGAGTTTCTCCTTTTGTTAAAATTCCTTTTATACTATCACGTGTTGTCCCTGCTTTATCTGAAACTATTGCTACTTTTTCTTCACAAAGTCTATTAGTTAAAGTAGATTTTCCTACATTAGGACGTCCTACCATAGCCACAAATCCTGATTTCATTATATCTCCTTTTTTTTCATACTGTCTGATATTTTACCATGATAATTTTTTTTTGACAATACTTTAGCTAATTTCTAAAATTATATTTTATAAGTAAAATTAAAAGAGGCTTATTAGCCTCAAATAAATTTTTTTACCTTTTCTAAATTTGTAATTATTGCCTTATCTTCAGGTTCCATTTCATTTAATATCAAAAGATTCTGATATGCATTTTTATAATTTTTATTTTCCAAGTATATATTAGTTAAATTATACCTAGAATAAAAATTATCCGGATTAATTTCTAAAGATTTTAGATAATATTTAGTAGCCTCTAGCTTGTTATGCTCTTCATTATAACAAAATCCCATAAGCTCAAAATATATATCTTTCTCAATAAAATCAATTTTAGAAGCATCTAATTTCCCCAAATATTCTAATGCTTTCCCTGTTTTTTTTAAAAGTATTAGCACAAAAGCTTTTAGTAAATTACTTTTATCATCGTTAAATCCATTTAACTCTGCATAAGCATCTGCTAACTTCCCTGTTCTAAAGACTTTTTTAAATGATTCATACTCTCTTCCTAAGTCATTAATTAAATTCTGAAACATCCCAGTCTCCTATACCTATTTTTTCATAGATTCTCTTAATATCACTCTTATTTCTTACTTTATAAATCCCAGTAGAACCAATATTAACATAATCTAATTTTTCTTTAAGCTCTTTTACTGATACTCCTTCTTCAATAAAATTGAATAAAGAAGTATTGCGTAACATTGCAGGATTTATTTTTTTCTTAATCCCTGCTTTTTCTTGACACTTCTTTATTCTAGCAAAAAAATTCTGTCTTGATAAGCCCTCAAATAATTTATTTTTACCACATATCTTACTATTTTTATATGAAGCAATAATATTTCTTAGATTTTCCTCAACTTTTATAATGTATTTTTTATTATTTTTTTCAAAAATAATAATATTTTCATCAACACTTGAAGTTTCTAATTCTAAAATTTTATTCAATTGCATTCCTGTGGCAACCATTAAACTTATCACTAATTTATCTCTTAACCCTTTATCGCTAGTTTCACATGAACTTAATAAAATCTCTAACTCTTCATAAGTAAGTACTTCTGGAATACTAAAACTTTTCTTCAAATTTTTTATTTCTTTCAAAATATTTTCATTAATAAAACCTTTTTCGTTTAAATAAGAAAAAAAAGCTCTACAACTATTTAATTTTTTTATAACTGTATTATTTGAAAAATTGTCTTTTAAATACTCTACAAATTTTATCAAATTTTCTCTATCAACATCAATAAATTTTTTCTCCAAAATAAATTCTCTAAATGTATTTAAATCATTTATAATAGCTTCACAAAGTGTTTTAGACTTTTCTGAATCAATAAGTTTTTCTAAATACATTTCAATTAAATCTTCATTATTCATTAATTTTAACCTTCCAATGACACCCATACATTAACTACACCTGCTGTAGACTCTATAGGAATCACTAAGTTTTTCTTAACATTGGTAGCTATTCTAACATTTTCTCCTGTTACTAATGTTGGAGGAGCTATATCAATAGTAAATCCTTTTGCTGCTATTGCTGTACTTGCATGACCACTAATCATATTAGCAAGTTCAGAAACTGCTGATTTTGCCATTTCATCAAAAACATCTACTGGCATCCCCATCATCATAGCAGATGCTATGGCTTTAGCTGTATCTTCTGTAAAAGTATAGGCTACTTGTCCTTTTACCTCTCCAATAATTCCTACTACCACTACTACTCCTGTACTTACAAGAGCATCATCCTTAACAGCAGGTTTCCCAACCTTTGGATCTAAAGAACCAAACATCGAAAGTACTTCAAAAGTTGCATGTGTAAATGGATTTATATATTCAACATTCATGTTTTAACCTCCTCTTAATTATTATCACTTTTTTCTTTTATAGCTATATACATTGTAATATCTCCCATTTCTGCTAAATTAAGGGAAAATTCAGATATATCATGAATAACTGTAGAAAGCACTATATGGTTTCCTAATATAATAGAGGGAGGTGTTATATCTATTTTTGCCTTTGTTTCTTCAAACAAATCTGTAACAGCATTACCGGATAAGATATTAGCAAATTCTGCTATTCCACTAATTTGAAGCTCTTCTTCATTTTTCAAATCTCTATTTAAAAGTTTTGAAACAATTTTTTGTGGCGATTCGCCTTTAAAATTAAAGATTATTTGCCCTGTTATATCTCCAACTATTCCCAAAATAACATTAAAAGATTCCACTGATATTGGAGATTTTGTCTCTCCTATTTTTGTTATTTCAGGAACTTTTCCAAAAATCTTTCTTGATGTTTCTTTAATAGCATCATTAATAATTCTTTCATAAAGTAATCTAGACATAATATTAATCCTCCTTTAAAAGTTCGTGGGCATGGTTTAAAACCGTATCTGTTAAATTCTCTCCTGCAAGCATTCTTCCTATTTCATTAATTCTTTCTTTTTCATTAAGCTCTTTTACTGATGTCACTGTTGTATCTTCAAAAAATTTTTTCTCTATGAAAAACTGTTGTTCTGCCTTTGCCGCAATCTGTGGTGAATGAGTTATACAAATAACTTGAGCATTTTTACCTATTTCTTTAAGTTTTTGTGCTATTTTTCTTACTGTCTCTCCACCAACTCCAACATCAATTTCATCAAAAATTAATATAGGAATATTGTCTACTTTCGAAAATATAGCTTTTAAAGCAAGCATTATCCTACTAATTTCTCCACCAGAAGCTATTTTAACTAAAGTTTTATAATCTTGACCTACATTAGTTGCGATTAAAAATTCTACTATATCTTTACCATTTCTACTTAATTTTTCCTCTTTATTAAAAAAAACTTTAAATTTTGCAGATGGCATATTTAAATCTGCTAATTCTTCTTGAAGTAGCCTCTCTATATTTTCGGCAATTTTTTTCCTTGCATTAGATAGTTCTTCACTTTTATTTTCATACTCCAAAACAATCTTCTCTAAATCTTTTTTTAATTTTCCTTCTTCAAAATTATTTTCATCTAAAGAATTAAGTTTATTTTTAATTTCATCTTTATAAGATAAAATTTCTTCTATAGAATTCCCATATTTTTTTTTCAAAGAATTTATTTTGTCTAATCTATCAACAATAAAATTTAGTCTATAATCATCACTTTCTACATCATCTAAAGAATCATTCACTAGTGAAGCCAAATCCTGAATATCATAATAAATTCTATCTATTCTTTCAGACAATTCTTCATATTCTTTTCCAAATTTAGAAATATTTTGCAAATTTTTTTGTGCAGTAGAAATTATGTTTAAAGCATTAATTTCTCCTTCTTTTAAAATCATAAAAGAATTTCCTAAATTTTCTGTTATTTTACCTGCATTAAATAATTTCTTATATTCTTCTTCAAGTTCTTCATCTTCTTGACCTTTAAGGTCTAAACTTTCGATATCTTTAACTTGAAACTCATAAAGTTCTTTTTTATCTTGGTATTCTTTTCTAAGCTCTTCTATTTCATTTATTTCTTTATTAACCTTTGAATACTTTGAAACTATTTCTTCAAGTTCTTTTTTTACAATAATCCCTTTATCATCTAAAAACTTATCTATAAGTTGAATGTGATACTTAGAATTTAAAAGTAATTGGTGACTATGTTGCCCTACCAAATCAACTAATGTTCCCATTACTTCTTTTAAAGTACTAAGAGGAACTCTTCTACCATTTACCAGAGCCTTACCCTTTCCACTTCTTTCAAACTTTCTTTGAACAATTATTTCATTATCCTCTACATCAATTCCCATTTCATTTAAAGCTTCTATTTGATTTTCTGATACATCAAAAACTCCTTGAGCAAGTAAATAGTCTTCTCCATCTCTAATCATTTCAACAAAAGCTTTTTCTCCGATTAATAAATTTATCCCATTAAGTATTATAGATTTTCCTGCCCCTGTTTCTCCTGTCAATGCAACTAATGAGTTAGAAAATTCCAAATTTAATTTTTCTATTATTGCTAAATTTTCTATTGTTAACTCTCTTAGCATAAATTATCTCCCCACTTCAATTTTTCTCTTAAAATTTGATAATAATTTCTACTTTCTGGTTTTACTAATATTAAATTTTTTTGAGACATTTTTATTTCTAATGAATCATTTTCTGTCATTGTCAAATTCACTTGTCCATCTAATATTAAATGTAATTCTCTATCTCTATCTGTTGATTCTATCCCTAATTTGGTATAACCATCAACAATAATAGGTCTTGCACTCAAGGTATGTGGAGCTATTGGAGTAATCGTCATTAAATTTAGATTTGGATTTATTATTGGCCCACCTGCTGATAAAGAATATGCTGTAGAACCTGTCGGTGTTGAAATTATAACTCCATCAGCTTTATAATTATTAACAAAAATATCATCTGCATAAAGATTCATAGAAACCATTCTCATATTTAGCCCTCCTTTAGAAAGGACTACTTCGTTTAAACAGTAATATTTTTCATTATTTAAAGAAATTTCTAAGAATTTTCTATTTTCAAATTGATAATTCCCATTTAAAAATTTTTCTATTATCTCAAAAGCCTCTTCTTTTCTTATTTCAGTTAAAAAACCTAAACTTCCCAAATTTATAGCTATTATAGGTATATCATAATGAGTTACTCTTTTACTTGCAGCAAGAAGTGTCCCATCTCCTCCCAAAACAATCATAAAGTCAGCTAGAGAAATCTGCTTATCTTCTAAAAGTTCTACACCTTTTTCTTCTAAAAATGATTTTGTTTGTTTATAAAATTCAAAAGCTTCTGATTTTGTTCTATTGTAAATTATAATGGCTTTTTTCATGAGTTTTCACCCCAATTTTTAATTTAAAAATATAGCTGGATTTACTGCCTTTGAACTTATCCTTGTTTCAAAATAAAGAATAGGTTCTCTATCGGAAGAAAGTCCTAGTACTCCTATTTGTTGACCTTTTGTTACTGTTTGGCCTGAACTTACTGAAAGACTAATTAAATTTCCATATGTTGATGTTAATCCATAACCATGATTTATTATAACAACATTTCCAAGATTTGTAAGGGAACCTGCATAAATTACTGTCCCTGCTCCTGCTGCACTAATTCTTTTTCCTAAAGTACCTTTAATTTCTAAAGCTGTTGACACAACATCCCCTGGTTTTTTAGAACCATAAGAATAAACTGTAGTTCCTTGCATTGGATAAGAAAGATATCCAACATTACTAATAATCTCTTTTGTTGAATAAGATTTATTACTATAATTTTGATTGTTTTCTTTTTTAGTTGTAGTGGTTTTTGTTTTTGCTGTTGATGTTTTTGTTGTAGTTCCTGATTTTTTTTCTTGCTCAGCCTTCTTTTTAGCTGCAGCTTTTTTTGCTTCTTCTGCTTTTTTCTTAGCTGCAGCCTCCTTAGCCTTTTGTTTCTTAATTTCAGCATTAATTATATTAACTATTTGCTTATCTATTTGTGCTTTTTGTTTCTTTAAATTAGAAATATTGCTTTGATAAGCTACTTGATCCTTTTTAAGTTTCTCTATTAATCTATCTTTTTCTATCTTTAAACTTTCTATCTCAGCTTTTTTAGTTGCTAATTCCTTCTTAAGTTTTTCAATCTCTAATTTTTCTTTAGATATTTTATCTCTAGTAGAAGTTATATCTTTTTTTACATTATTTATATTATCTAAAGTTTCTACTGCATTTCCAAAAATTGATTTCATTTCTTCTATATCATAATAATCATTCATTTCATAATCTTCAAAAAAAACAGAATCTTTAGATTCAAATAAATAATCATTGTATTTAGATATTGTATCCTTAAAATACTCGTTTGTAGAAGTTATTTCTTGATTAACTATAACTATATTACTTTCCGTATATTTTAAATTATATTGCGCCTTCTCCAATTTTTCTTCAGTTTCATAATAACTTTCTTGAACTGTGTTAAGTTCTTTTTCAATTTCTTCCAACTGTTTTGAAGTTTCAGTTTCTTGCTTTTTAGCAACCTTTATATTTTCTTGATTTTTCTTAATATCACTATCAATTTTTTGAGTTTGCTTCTTTAAGCTATTAACTGTTGCTGGGAATAATATAAAAGTTATTAGAATTAAAAATACTATAACTTTTTTCATTGTTTAGCTCCTCCATTTTTTTTTACAAACAACCCTGCAACTAACACTAAAACTATTGATATTATGATGGGTAATATTAATGATACTCTAGGTATATTTTCAAAAATAACAAAATTCATATTTGGATTTAGCATAAATAACAACCCTTCAATTTTTATGTAAAAAACTGAAAAAATTATATATGATATACACCATCCTACTAAAATATTTATGATCTTTTTCAAATAATAAGGTGCCAGTATCATTGTTCCCTTTTGTTTTTGAGAATACTTTATAAAAAGCTCATCTTCATAATTTATAAAATTTAACCTAAATAGTAAATACATAAGTAAATAAAGTGGAATTATAAATATATAAACTAACCTAGTTTGAAAATAATGAAACACATTTTTTGTATTAATTATTTTCGTAAATAATTCCTTATTAAACAAAACTCTTTCTGTAAACTCTCTTTTATTTAAAGAGTCTACATAGTTTTGAACGTCATTTATATTATTCATATTCCCTAAAAATATAGACATATGATTTCTTATTGAATTGTTTTCAGCAATATTCAATTTTATTTTTTCTTCTAAAGACTTTACTGTTAATTCTTTAGCTCCAAAAGCATGATATGTTACCTTTGGATCTTTTATAAGTTCATTTTCAAATTGTTTTATAGTCTCTTCTGATACATCTTCCTTAAACAAAACTCTAATTTGTTGATTGTTGTTTAAATAATTTTCTATATTCAATATATTGTATTTTAATGCGTTAAAAAAATTAAGGAGTATAAATATAATACTCAAAAGTAAAGTATTTATTACAAAAATTCTCCCTTTAAAATCTATTAAACGACTTGTCTCTTTCAATATGTTTTTCAAACTCTCTCACCCTCACCTAATTATTTATTCTCTCATGTTATTCTAGCATAAATTAAGTGTAGTTTAAAAGAGAAAAC
>JAFGUR010000161.1 GCA_016938425.1 Fusobacteriaceae bacterium | reverse complement strand
AATTCTCTTATATAAAATATACTAATTTTATACTAAGAGAATTTTTTTATTTTCAACATACTTTATAAATTCTTCTTCACTCAAAGGTTCTGAAAAATAAAAACCTTGTCCAATTTGTATTTGAGCTCCTTTTATTAATTCCAAGTGTCTTTCGTCGTCTAAACCTTCTGATATAACTAATAAATTCATTTCATTTATCATTTGAGATAATAATTTATAAATTCTTCTTTTTTTAATTCCTTTTTCATTATTATTTTCTGTGTCAATAATTAATGCTCTATCTAATTTAACAGTATCAATATGCAAATTTGTAAGATATTCCATTGAAGAAAATCCAGCTGTAAAATCATCTAAAGCAATACTAATTCCAAGACTATGCAATTCTTCTATTATATTTGAAAAATGCTCATAATCAGAAATTACAATAGTTTCTGTTAGTTCTATTTCTAAATTTAAAGGATTAAAATCGTATTTTTTTAATAAACTTGTTATTTTAAAAATAATTCCTGGACTGATAAAAGTCTTCGCAGATAAATTGAATGATAATTTAAAATTTTTAGTTACTTTATTAAAGTCAATCCATTCTTTTACTATTTCAATAGATTTTTCTGCAATCATTAAATCTAAGTCTATAATTGAATTGTTATTTTCAGCAATTTCTATAAATTTAACTGGTAAAATTAAATTTCCAGTATAATGTTTCCATCTAATTAATGCTTCACATCCAACAACTTCATTTGTTTTTAAATTAACTTTAGGTTGAAAATATGGAACAAATTCACTTTGCATGATAGCACGTGGAATATCCTCTTCTATTTTTAGACTTTCTTGATATTTTCTAATTTCTTTATGATCTGCATAAAGTATTTTATCATATGAAAATCTTTTAGCAAGCCTAGCCGCAACTCTAGTCAATTTATAAACTTCATATAAATTTTCCTTTTCGCCTATTACATGAATGCCGAAAGAAACAGAAATATTTTCCCTAATATCTAAAATTATCTTTTCTGACATCATCTTGCAAGTATTACGAATATTGTTTTGATCATTTTCTGACATAAATAAAATAAAAATTCCATTGTCATAATGATAAGTATAATCAATATTTTCGAATTCTAATATCAAGTTTTTTATATAATTTAAAATTTCTTCAATTTTCTCTGAACTATATAATTCATAAAATCGACTAATATTATCAATGACAAAACAAGCCATAGAACCTTTATAATTCAATAGTTTTTCACTTTTTATATCTAAATTAAATTTATTTCTATTTGGAAATTGTGTTATTTCATTAAAATAAACTAATTTATGTAAATCTTCTCTTTTTTTGTTTGATAAACGTTGATTTACTCTAACTCTATATAATAGCCAAATTAGCAAAAATAAAATTAAAAGTAACATCTCATTAGTCGTTCTGGCATCGTTTAATTCTTCTTGTAAACTACTTGCACTAGGAAATACACTAGTAGAAAATAGTATCATTATAAAAAATTTATCCACAAATTTCACTTCCATTTATATTATATAAGCAAATAATTTTCTTTGAGGAAATTATTTATTATTAATCTAATTTTATTATAGCATATAAATCAAAAAAAAATTAGTCATTTTCTATTTTTTTTTAATTTTTTTGCAAATTAAAAAAATTCTTTATATATTTGAAAAAATATAGTAAAATTAGATAAATTAATACTTAAGAATTTTTAGAAGGAGGAAAAGTTAACTAATGTTAACTTAAATAATACTTATGTTTATACTACGTTTTTTAAAAAATATTGTTAAATTTTTAATTAAAGAAATTGTTGGTTCTATAATTTTTTTAATTTTACTTACAATTTTAATTGTAAGTATTTTTACTAAGCTAGGAGAATCTTTTGAAAAAAATGAACCTTTAAGAAGTAATTCTTTTTTAATAGTTTCTTTTAATAATGGATTAAAAGATTATAGAAATAATGGGTTTGATGTTTTTGAAAAAAATAAGGAATTAACATTATACCAAACTTTAGAATCTATCAATTATGCAAAAAATGACTCAAATATAACAGGAATTGTTTTAAATTTAGATAATTCTAACTTGTCATTTTCACAAATTGAGGAAATAAATAAAAGTTTAGTAAATTTCAAAAAAAGTAATAAACCTATTCTTGCATATGGAAATTCTTTTAATAAAAACAACTATTTAATAGGAATTTATGCAGATAAAATTTATATGAATCCTGCAGCGTCTACCAATTTTTCTTTAGATGGATTTAATATTAATATTCCTTATTATAAAGAACTTACTGGTAAAATTGGTGTAGAATTTCAAGTTTTACATATTGGTAATTATAAATCTTATGGTGAAAATTTTGTTAAATCTGAAATGAGTCAAGAGTTTAAAAATCAATATTTTTCTTTACTTCAAGGAAGAAAAAATTATTTTGTGAATGAAATTTCTTCAAAAAGAAAAATTGAATTAGCTAAATTTGAAAATGATTTTTTAAATGGAAAATACTTGTATTTTAATAGTAAGAAAGCTAAAGAGAATAAATTTATTGATAAATTGCTTAATTATGATGAATTTTTAAAAGAAAATTCAATTGAAAATACTGTAGAACTTGGTGAATATTATTCTTATATAGATAAGAAATTTGAAAATGATAATATTGCATTAATTACATTAGAAGGTGATATATCAACTTTTGAAGGCGAAAATAATATAAATCCTTTCAAAACTGCAGAACTTTTGGAAATTGCTAAAAATGATGTCAGTATAAAAGGTATAGTTATTAGAATAAACTCACCAGGTGGATCAGCTTTAGCCTCTGAAATTATTAATCAAAAAGTTAGAGAAGTTAAAAAAGTAAAGCCTATTTATGTTTCAATTTCTCAAACTGCTGCATCTGGTGGATACTATATTGCTAGTGCAGGTGATAAAATTTTTGCTAATAAAAATAGTATTACTGGATCTATTGGTGTAGTTTCTATGTTCTTTAATTTAAAAGGATTATATGAAAAGTTAGGATTAAAATATGAAAGTATTGAACTAGGTAAGACTCCTAGTAGCTTTAACTTTAGTAAAAAAGTTAGTGATGAAGAATTGAAAGAACTTGAAACTGAAATGACAGATATTTATAACGAATTCAAATTAAGAGTTTCTCAAGGTAGAAATATTAAATATGAAAAAGTTGAAGATATTGCTCAAGGAAAAGTCTATGATGGGGTAGAAGCTAAAAAAATTGGTTTAGTTGATGAAATTGGTGATATTAATGATACAATAGAAGCTCTAGCTAAAAATCTCAAATTGAATAAATTTAGTGTAAATGAGATTAAAATTGAGGATGATAAATTCGATAAATTATTTAAATTTACTAATTATTTAAAATCAAACAATATTAGTAAAAATCTAGATAATATCGAGAATAAATACAAAACACTTGAAGAATTAAATTCAACACCATCTTTATATTTTCCTTATAAAATAAATTAATATAAAAGGGATTCTTAAGAATCCCTTTTATATTATCATATTTATTTTAATTTATAAATAACAGCTCCCAATGGTGGAATATTTATAGATATTGCATGATTTTGATTATGAACTTCATATTTTATAGTTTCAACTTCTAATTTTCTTTCAAAGTTACTTCCATAAAACTCAGATAAATCTGAATTAAATATTTCTTGATATATTCCCTCTTTAGGCACTCCAAATTTATATTCTGTATGAACTTGTGGTGTAAAATTAAATATGCAAATTACTTCTTCATTTTTACTATTTTTTCTTTTGAAAGCTAATATACTATTTTGTTGATCCTTAAAATCTAGCCATTCGAATCCTTCACCAAAATAATCTAATTCCCAAAGTTCACTATAATTTTTATAAAATTCATTTAATTTCTCAATGAAATATTGAGTTTTTTTATGAGGCTCATTTTCTAACAAGTGCCAGTCTAATGAACTATTACAATTCCACTCATTCCATTGTCCAAATTCACTTCCCATAAAAAATAATTTTTTACCAGGATGACAAAATGCATATGTAAAAAACAATCTTAAATTAGCAAATTTTTGCCATAAATCTCCTGGCATTTTATTAAGAAGTGATTTTTTACCATGAACAACTTCATCATGTGATATAACTAATTTAAATTTTTCAGAAAATGCGTAAACCATAGAAAAAGTTAAATCATGATGATGGTATTTCCTATATATGGGGTCTTTTTTCATATATTCTAATGAATCGTTCATCCAACCCATATTCCATTTCATAGAAAATCCTAATCCATTATCTTCCGTAGGTCTTGACACTCCTGCAAAAGCAGTAGATTCCTCAGCAATAGTCAAAACTCCTTTATAATATTTATGAGTAATTGAATTAAAATATTTTAAAAACTCAATGGCTTCCAAATTTTCTCTACCACCATATTGATTAGGAACCCAAGAGCCACTATCCCTTGAATAATCAAGATAAATCATACTTGCTACTGCATCAACTCTCAATCCATCAATATGAAATTTATCAATCCAATATAATGCATTTGCTATAAAAAAGTTTTTAACTTCATTTCTTCCAAAATTCGGAATATATGTTCCCCAATCCATATGCTCACCTTGTCTAGGATCTTGATGTTCATATAGAGCTGTTCCATCATATCTTCCTAACGCATAAGCATCCTTAGGAAAATGCCCTGGAACCCAATCTAATATTATTCCAATATTATTTTCATGCAATAGATTTACTAAATACATAAAATCTTCTGGTTTACCAAACCTACTTGTTGTTGCGTAATAACCCGTAACTTGATATCCCCATGATTCATCTAGAGGATGTTCTGATACTGGCATTATTTCCAAGTGAGTATAGTTATTTTTTAACAAATAATCTAACAATTCATGCGCTATTTCTTTATAACTTAAAAATTCATTTCCTTCTTTTCTTTTAAAAGAACCTAAGTGAACCTCATAAACTGAAATAGGTGCTTTTAACCAATCTGTTAATTCTCTTTTAATTAACCAATTTTCGTCATTCCATTGAAATTTATTATTAATATCATAAATAATACATGCATTTTGAGGCCTTTTCTCAAAATAGAAAGCTAATGGATCTATTTTTGTGAGAATTTCATTTTTTTTAGTTTTAATTTCAAATTTATATAAATCCCCTTCTGTTAAATTAGGAATAAATAATTCCCACACACCAGAAGAGCCTCTCATTCTCATTTGATGAACTCTTCCATCCCAGCTATTAAATGATCCAACAACACTAACTTTTTTTGCTTCAGGAGCCCATACTGCAAAGTTCACACCAGAATACCCTTCATGTTCAATAACATGAGCACCAAGTTTTTCATATAATTTATGATGATTTCCTTCACCTATTAAAAATAAATCATATTCTGTTAAATAAGGCATAAAACTATAAGTATCTCTAACTCTATATATGGATCCGTTATAAAATTTATACTCTAATTTATAGGGTTTAATATCTTTTGATTCAATTACAACTTCAAAAACCCCTTCTTGTGATATTTTAAACATTTCATAGTTTATTCCATCAATTATAACCTTTACTTTTTCAGCTTGAGGATTGTAAACTCTAACAACAATTTTTGTCTTATCTAACTTGTGCATACCTAAAAAAATAAATGGGTCTAATAATTCTCCATTAATTATTTGCTTCAACTCATTTTCTGATAAAATCATCTTGTACATACTAAGCCCCCTATTATCATCAAATTAAAAATGCCCCTAAGGGCATTTTGTCCTCAATCCAATTATACTTTAAGAATTTAAAATTTACAAATTTTTATTCATCTCTTAAAGCTAATGGCATTGTTATATATAAATAATTATCTTTATTTTCATTCTTTAACATAACTATTCCTCTTGAATTTGACAATTTAATATTAGTTAGCTTATTTTTATCTAAATTAGATAAAAAATCAAGAAGATATTTTACATTAAGTTGAATTTTTAAATCTTCTCCTTCAAAATCTAAGTCAATTTCTTCTTTTATTTTCCCACTTTCAGAAATCCCCTCTATATGAAACTTCTCATTCTTTAAATAGAAAATAGCTCCACCTTTTGAGTCAGTATTGTTTTTTACAAAAACAAATACTCTTTTTAATACATTAATAAAATTTTCAGTAGAAATATTAATATTTTTATTAAATGTCCCACCACTTATAATACTTTTAAAATCTGGATAAGGTAAATCAATTACTCTACTCAATAAATTTATTTTTTCTATTTCTAAAGAAATTTGATTTCCAAAATAATTTAATTTCAAGAATTCATCTCCTACTGATTTAAGAATATTAATAATTGCTTCAACACTATTTAGTGGAATACTAACTTTTGTTTCACCATTAAAAGCATCTTCTAAATTTTCTTCCAAATATACAAGCCTAAAACTATCTGTAGCCACTAATTGAATTTTCCCATTAGATAATTCTACTCTTACCGAATTAGTCGCTACATTATCAGTCGATATACTTGCTGCAAATTTTACTTTTTCTAAGCTTTCTAATAAAAATTCTCTAGAAATTTCGTATGTTTTACCTTCAATTTTAGTATCTATCATTGGATATTCGCTTGCTTCATACAATGAAAACTCAGAAGTAGATCCTTCTGTTTCAATAAGTAAAGATCCATCCAATTCTACTATTTGAATTTCTTCATCATTTATTTCTCTTAAATATTCATCAACTAATTGTGGACTGAATACAATTTCTCCTGGACTATCAATAATCCCAAACATAAAGTTTGAAATTGTTAGGTCCATATCAGTACCTTTTAAAATAATTAAATCATTCTTAGCTTCTAAATAGACCCCACCAATAACAGGTCTTATTTTATTTTCTGATATAGCTTTACTTACTAGTCTAATTCCCTTTAAAAATTTATTCCTATTAACTCTTATATTTAGCATAACTTCTCCTGTCTACTTCGATGCTTCTTCCAAATTTTTATATATACTAAAAAATTTAGTAAGCCTTGTTAAATCAAATATTTTTTTTACACTTAGTGGTAAATTTATCAATTTTAAATCCCCACCAACTTTTTTTAATTCCTTTAAAACAGCAACTAGTACACCTAATCCAGAACTATCCATATAGTTTACTTGGTCTAAATCAATAATTATACTTCTTTCTCCATCTTCAATATATTTCGATAATTCTTTTTTTAAATCTATTGATGTATAAACATCAACTTCTCCCTCAATTTTTACAAGTAGATTATTATTTTCAATTTTATTTGATACAGTTTTCATTAAAATCACCTCTATCTTAAATATTCTTTTAACTGCTCACTATATTTTAATCTTAGCTTATCTAGAGTTTTCTTTTCAATTTGTCTAACTCTTTCACGTGTAATATTAAATTTTTTGCCTACTTCTTCTAATGTATGAATTTCTTCTCCAAATAAGCCGTATCTTAAAGTCAAAATATCTTTTTCTCTAGGTTTCAATTGACTTAGTATTGCATTAATTTCTTCTCTTGCAATTTCACCTAAAACTTGGTTTTCCAAAGATTCATTATCTGCTTCACTTATTGTATCTTCTAAATAAATATCATCACCAATAGATGCATTTAAAGAAAGCATATCTTGAAACTCAAGCATTACTTTTTGAACTTTTCTTTCCTCTAATCCTGTCCCTAAAGCAATTGCTTCTGTAGAAGGATATGAACTATTTTCAGTTATGTGACCCATTATAAATTTATTTACCTTATTTAATATATCATGTTTATAAGAAGGAATTCTTATTTCTCTTCCTTTACTTATTATAGCTTTTGTAATAGCTTGTTTAATCCACCAAACAGCATAGGTAGAAAATCTGTACCCTTTAGTATAATCAAATTTATCTATTGCATGTATTAGTCCAAAATTTCCTTCACTTATCAAATCAATAAATCCTAAACCTTTATTACAATAATTTTTAGCGACATTAACAACTAATCTAAGATTTGAAAGTATTAATTTTTGCTTTGCAGACTCATCTTCCCCCTTAGCTCTTATTAATAATTCTTGTTCTTCTTCTTTAGTTAAAATTTCATGTTTTCTGATGTCATTAAGATATAACGATACTAAATCTTTTTCTTTTTCCACAGACTTCACCACTTTTCTCAGTTTTTGCTTAAATGAAACTCTTCTTTCAATTCTCTAGTCATTAATGAAGAGAGTGCTTCTACTATTGATTTATTTTCATAAATAATTGAATAAGTAGCATCAATAATAGGCATATTAATTTGATGTTTTTCAGCTAACTCTTTCACTGCTTTTAATGTTGGAACCCCCTCAGCCACCATTTTCATTGACGAAAGTATTTCTTCTATTTTTTCCCCTTTTCCTATTCTTTCTCCTACACCTCTATTTCTACTATGTCTTGAAGTACACGTTACAATTAAATCACCCATACCTGCTAAGCCAGTAAATGTAAGAGGATTTGCTCCAAAATAAAGACCAAATCTACTCATTTCTGCTAAACCACGAGTTATTAATGCTGCTCTAGAATTATCCCCATAACCTAAACCATCTGAAATTCCATTAGTAATTGCAATGCAGTTCTTTATCGCTCCTCCTAACTCAACACCTATTATGTCTTGTGATGTATAAACTCTAAAATATTCTGTACTAAATAATTGTTGTACTTCTTTTCCTCTATCTAAATCTCCTGCAGCCACTATAGCTGAAGGCAATTGAATAGCAACTTCCTCGGCATGAGTTGGACCAGATAAAGCAATAATATTTTTATGAAATTTCCCTAATATTTCATCCTTTATTACTTCTGATAATCTTAACCCTGTTTTTAACTCAATACCCTTTGCACTATTTATAATTGTTATATCTTCTCTCAATTGATTAGAAATTTGAGAAACAACTGTTCTTAATACTTGTGCTGGTACAGAAAAAAGTAAAAACTTTGTGTCTTTTAAAATATTCTCCAACGAATTAGTGATTTCTAAGTTTTCTGGGAACTTTATACCTGGTAAGAAAATATCATTTTCTCTTTTTTCTTCTAGTTCTTTTGCTCTCTCTTTACTATATTCCCATACTACCACTTTATAACCTTTTTTGGCAAGTAAAATTGATAGTGCTGTTCCCCAACTTCCTGCCCCTAATACTACAATTTTCTCCATCTATATCCCACCTATTTTTTATAGAATTTATTTTCTGTTCCATTTTTCAATCTAACTATGTTAGTTTTATGTTTATATATTATATAAATCCCTAATAAAGCACTAATAATAAATAAAAAAGTACTACTACTTAAACCCTTATTTATTGGCAAAAACAAAATTAATAAAGGTAACATTACTGAAGCTAAAACTGAGCCTAAAGAAACATATTTAGAAATCCCAACAACAATAAAAAACATAATTAAAGTCAAAAACATAGGTAAAGGAGCTAGAAATATAAAAATACCTAAGCTTGTCGCAACACCTTTTCCTCCTTTAAATTTCAAAAAAGGAGAAAAAGTATGACCTATAACTGCCATTAATCCAACTAAAACTAATCCATTTCCATTTACTCCTAATTTACTAGCAACAAATAAAGGAATATAACCTTTTAATGCATCTAATAAAAGAACAAATATTCCATATTTAGCACCTAAAACTCTAAATACATTTGTTGCTCCAGTATTCTTACTTCCTTCTTCCATTATATTTACACCTTTAAATTTTGCTACATATAAGCCATTTGGTAAACTTCCTAAAAAATATGCAACTACTAAAAAAATTAAGATTGTTATCATTTTTCCTCCAATAAAATTATTTTTCCTACAAGTTCAATATGATTTGTCTGAGGAAACATATCAACTGGTTGAACTTCTACCAATTTATACCCATAATCTTTCAAAATCTTTATATCCCTAGCAAAAGTGGAAGGATTACATGATATATATATTATTTCTTTTATTTTTTGTTGAGCAACCTCTTCTAAGATTTTACTTTCTATTCCTTTTCTTGGAGGGTCAAAAATTATAGAGTCAATTATATTTTTATTTAAAATTAATTTTTCTAATTCTTCCTCTACTTTTCCATTAATAAATTGAATATTTTTAATATTATTGTCTTTAGCAGTTCTGATTGCATCTTTTGTTGCAGATTCAACCATTTCAATCGCATATACTTTTTTAGCAAACTTTGATAATAACATTCCTATAGTTCCTGTTCCAGAATAAGCATCAACAATATATTTATTTTCTATATTAGAAAAATAAGAGATTGCTATATTATACAATTTTTGAACTTGCTCAATATTAATTTGAAAAAAACTATTAGGTGATATATTAAACTCTATATCAAACAGTTCTTCTTTTATAAATTTATTTCCAAATAAATGAATATTTTCTTTACCTAATGCAACATTTGTTCTTTTTGTATTTATTGATATATAAACAGATTTGATATTTTGAAATTTTTCACTAACTTTATTTAAAATATCTTTTAATTTATCATTAAGTTTTGAATTTACAACTAAAACCAGCATAAGCTCTTTTTTACTATTAATTCTAAGCATTACATGTCTTAAAATTCCTTTATGTTCTTTTTCATTATAAACACTAATTTTCTCATTATTTACAACTTTTAATAGATATTCTAATATTTCATTCATTTCCCTGCTTTGAAGCCAGTTTTCTTTTGCAACAAAAATATCATGAGATTTTTTCTTAAAAAATCCTGTAATAACTTTACCATTTTGTTTTGAAAAAGGTTCTATAATCTTATTTCTATAATTATATATATTTTCAGCACCTAAAGCATCATGCAAATTATAATCTTTTGTTCCTCCGATTCTCTCAATAACTTCTCTAGTCATTT
>JAFGUR010000160.1 GCA_016938425.1 Fusobacteriaceae bacterium | reverse complement strand
ACTTAGACTTTTAAGTCTTTAGTCGAATTATGGAGTGGCGAGGATACTTCCTTGCCGTGGGTTCGGGCTCCGCCCCGATTCCCCCCTCTTTTCCCCCACCGAAGGTAGGGGGATTACATAAAGGCGTTGGAGTTTTGCAACAAGCTAAAATATAAAATAATGGAGGAGAATTAAAATTGAAAGAATTTATTTTTGAAAGTATCAGAGATAATCAAAGAAAAAATATATCTGTTGGAGATGTAATTCATCCTAAATTTAGACAAGGTCTTGGAAATTATGCTAGTCTACATTTAAATAAGAATGGTGGTTTTTTTATATATCTATTAATTTGTTTTCTAAAAGATGAACATATTGCAGAATTTAATAAAAATGAACCTGAATTTAGAATTTTTACAAAAGGAGATAAAAGTTATATCCTAATAAATTTTGCTCCAAATCTTCCTATTTTTGAATTTTTATTTGATATATCCGTTTATAAAAACTACATTTCTGAAGCTGACTTAAGAAAAATAATTAAAAATGAATTTAACATTGTTTTAGCTGACTGCAAAGATACTATTCAATCAATTAAAACTACTTCTCTAAATGTCTGTACATATAATAAGCTTGAAAGCTCCCTTATTCACGCATTCAATAACCCTAATTTTTCTAATGAATATAGAGTTTTTCTAATTCCTTTTTATGATAAAAGTGCTGATAGATGGTGGAATATAATAAAAGAATAAAAATATTTAAAGCTTCCCTTAAATGGGAAGCTCATAAATCTAAATCTATTTGTAAAATCTTTGCTATATTTTTAGATAACATAATGTATGTTTCTCTATCTAATTTATCTATAACTCTTAAATGATTTCCAATTGTTTCCAAATCTTTTCTTGAAGCTGGTCCAGTAATTGAATTATTAATCCCATTTTTCTCTATATTATCTAAATTTTGTTTTGCTAATGGCATTAAAAATTTTATGGCTTCTTCTTCGCTTAATCCTGCTTGCTCCATGTACTTAGTTCCAATTTGAAATAAAGAAAGCATTAAATTTGAAGAAAATACACTTGCAAGGTGATATTCAATTTTTTTATCTGAGCTTATAAGATATACTTGATTTCCCAGTGTTTTTAAAAATTCTTTTATCTCTTCTAATTTATTCCCATTATTTTCTAGACCAAAATTAATATTGTCCAGTTCGCTATCTCCTGTCATTGCTGAAGCTGGATGTAATGCGTGAAGATGAATATCATTTTCATATACACCTTTTTTAGCTCCACTACAATGAATAAATATTGTATCTTTTTTTATATGTAATCTCTGTATTTTCTCCCATAATGAATATATATGAGAATCAGCAACAGTTAAAAATACTATTTGCGAATTTGATACTATTTTTTCTAAAGAACCAATTTCTCCTCCAATTTCTTTTATAAAATTTTCTTGTTTTCCTTGGATAATATCATAAATATATTTTATGCAATGTCCTTTCTTTAAAAAATATTTCCCTAAACTACTCGCTGCTTTACCACAACCTATAAATGAAATTTGCATACTTTCTCCTATTTAAATTATTTACTTTAACTGACTATATTAATACTTCTAGTTTTCTATAAGCATAAAAAAACCAAAGCATCAACTTTGGTTTTTTATATCTTAATTTTAGTAAACATATCTTAATGATAATCCATAACTTCCACTAACTATATCTACACCATTTTTTTCTGCTTTAGAAGCATTTAACGTTCCTTCCAATTGTAAAGTATCTATTAATGTTAACCCTGCACCAATACTTAGATTTTGTCCACCTTTCATATCAACATTTTTTTCGTTTACATAGAAAGTTGTTCCATATTTCGCTGTAAGGTATGGTTTTACTCCAATTGGAAATAAATTAATTTTCAATAAACCATACACAGGAATTGCATCAAAAGACTCACTACCATGTTTATAACCTTGTTCAAATGAAGCTCCAGCTCCAACTTCACCAATTACTAATCCTTGAGTAACCTCTACATTTACTGCTAATATTGGATCATCGTAATCTACTTTACCTGAACCAGAAATTGCATCAAAAATTCCTGTATCATAAGTATACGCTGCTTCTTGGTAAGATGCTCCTACATTTACATTTAAGGCAAATGCATTTAATGACAATACTGCCATTGCTATTAATAATAGTTTTTTCATAATATCTCCTCCTAAATTATCTACTCGCTAATACAAAGATTATACTACATAAATTTTATAATTTCAAACTCAAATTTTTCTTACTATACCCATTTTTTCAGCAATATCTCCTACTGCCTTTGCTACTGCCAGAACAACTCTTTTATCAAAGGCATCTGGTACAACATATTCTTCAGTCAATTCATCTTCTTTTATTATACTAGCTATAGCCATAGCAGTTGCCATTTTCATTTCTTCATTAATCTCTGTTGCCATAGAGTCTAATGCTCCTCTAAAAATCCCTGGAAAAGCTAATACATTGTTAATTTGATTTGGAAAATCAGACCTTCCAGAACCAACAATTCTAGCTCCAGCTTTTTTTGCTATATCAGGCATAATTTCTGGAGTAGGGTTTGCCATTGCAAAAACAATAGAATCTTTATTCATAGATTTTATCATATCCTCTGTAACAATATTAGGAGCTGATACACCTATAAATACATCAGCATTTTCAAGTGCTTTTTCTAAATTACCACTAACTTTATTTGGGTTTGTTATCTTTGCTATTTCTTCATGTAAAAAATTATTTTCATTACAATTTTCCACTATAATTCCTTGCCTATCAACTGCTAAAATATTATTTACTCCTAAAAGTTTCATCATTTTTACAATAGAACTTCCTGCTGCTCCTATTCCATTTACTACAACTGTTATTTCTTCTACCTTTTTTCCTACCAATTTCAGCCCATTTATTAATCCTGCTGAAACAACTATTGCCGTTCCATGTTGGTCATCATGAAATACTGGAATATCCAATTCTTTTTTCAGTCTTGTTTCAATTTCTATACATCTTGGAGCAGAGATATCTTCTAAATTAATACCTCCAAAAGTTGGTGCCAACAATTTTACTGTTTCTATAAATTTTTCAACATCTTGTGTATCAAGACAAAGAGGAAAAGAATCTACTCCGGCAAATTCTTTTAATAATATTGACTTCCCTTCCATAACAGGTAAAGCTGCATAAGGTCCAATATTCCCAAGTCCTAAAACTGCTGAACCATCTGTTATTACAGCCACCATATTCCCTTTTGATGTATACTTATAAATCATTTCTTTATTTTTATGTATTTCTTTGCATGGTTCTGCTACCCCTGGAGAATAAGCTAAACTCAAATCATCCCTATTTTCAACTTTTACTTTTGATTTTATTTCTAATTTCCCTCTATTTTCCTCATGTAATTCCAATGCTTTTTTATATAAATCCACTTTTAATCCTCCACAATTCTATATTTTTCTTTACCTATGTTGTACAAATCATTTCCATAAATGTCATTAATCACAGTTAATGGGAAATCCTCTACATATAGTTTTCTAATTGCTTCTGCTCCTAAATCTTCATAAGCTATAAGTTCATTCTTTTTAACACTTTTAGCAATTAATGCTGCAGCTCCTCCAGTTGCTCCAAAGTAAATTGCTTTATTCTTTACTATTGACTCTCTTACTTCCAAATTTCTTTGACCTTTTCCAATCATCCCTTTTAGTCCTAATTCTAAAAGACTAGGTGAATATGCATCCATTCTATAACTTGTTGTAGGTCCTGCACTTCCAATTATTTCATTTTCTTTAGTGGGACTAGGACCAACATAATAAATTACTGCTCCTTCTACCTCAAAAGGTAATTCTTTTTTTGCTTTTATTAAATCAATAAGTCTTCCGTGTGCTGCATCTCTTGCTGTGTAAATATATCCAGATAACTTTACTGTGTCTCCTGCTTTCAAATTTTTTATTTTTTCTTCTGTTAAAGGTGTCATAATTTTATATTCAGCCATTATAAAATCACTTCCTTATGCCTTGCTGCATGACAATTTATATTTATCGCCACAGGCAATTGTGCTATATGGCAAGGATGTGCTTTTATTTTCACAGAAAGACATGTAGTTCGTCCACCTAATCCCATTGGACCTATCCCCAGTTTATTAATTTTTTCTAATAACTCTTCTTCCAAATCTTTGTAAAATTCTATGGGATTAATGTCATTAATTTCTCTCAACAAAGCTTCCTTAGCAAGCAGAGCAGATTTTTCCAAGTTTCCACCTATTCCAATTCCAACTACAATTGGTGGACATGGATTCCCACCAGCATTATCAATAAAATCTAAGACAAATTTTTTTACTCCTTCTACCCCATCAGAAGGCTTCATCATCTTAACAGTAGACATATTTTCACTTCCCCCACCTTTAGGAGCAACTACTATTTTAATTTTATCTCCATCAACTATTTTTGTATGTATTATTGCTGGCGTATTATCCTTTGTATTAACTCTATTAAAAGGATCTTGAACTATTGATTTTCTCAAATATCCTTTTTCATATCCATTTTTTACTCCAGTATTTATTGCCTCATAAATATCCCCATTTAAATGAATATCTCGCCCAATTTCAAGAAAAACAACTGTTAAACCTGTATCTTGACACATAGGAACACTATTCTCTTGAGCAAGCTTATCATTTTCTATTATTTGGCTCAAAATATCCTTTGCTACTGGACTTTCTTCTTTTTCTAGTGAATCCACTAAGGAATTCATAACATCTTTTGGAATATAAAAATTTGCATTCATACATAATTTTTCTATTTCTTCTGATACAATTTTCACATCAAAATTTCTCATTATTTTACACCTTTCTTTAAATTTTATATAACTTCCATATAAATTTTAAAGGATTTGCTCCAAAAAGTAAAGTTTTAAAGAAATATTTAAATTTTCAAAATAATT
>JAFGUR010000159.1 GCA_016938425.1 Fusobacteriaceae bacterium | reverse complement strand
TAGATAAAGCGATTGCAGCTGTTATTGATCAATATGGTAAATCTAACAAAAATAAATACAGAGCAGTTTTTTATTATTTGCTAACAAAGCATTTCAAAAAAGAATCGGTTTATAAATAAAAATCGTTCCTATCCAAATGATTTAATCCCGAAGAAATTCGGGATTTTTTTATACAAGTTTTTTTAAATCTATTTTGAATTCCTACCTTAGCATTAGAATAAAAAAATAATATGATTTCAGAAGCACAATTTCAAGAAGAGTTAGATATAATTATAAAAAATGCTATTAGAGAAGATGTGGGAGATGGAGACCATAGTTCTTTAGCTTGTATTCCTGAAGATGCACAAGGTAGCGCAAAGTTATTGGTAAAAGATAAAGGAATTATTGCTGGTATTGAGTTCGCTAAAATGGTTTTTAAATATGTAGACCCAGAAATGAAAGTGGATACTTTTATTAACGATGGTCAAGAAGTAGTTTATGGCGATGTTGCTTTTCATGTTCACGGTCGTTCTCAATCTATTTTAAAAGCAGAGCGTTTAGTTTTAAATGCCATGCAACGCATGAGTGCTATTGCAACTAAAACAAAGTTTTACGTTGATTTATTAGAAGGAAGCGATACTAAAATTTTAGATACTCGTAAAACAACCCCAGGTATCAGAGCTTTAGAAAAATGGGCTGTTAAAATAGGTGGTGGAGAAAATCATCGATTTGCTCTATATGATATGATAATGCTAAAAGATAATCATATCGATTTTGCTGGAGGAATTACTAAAGCCATTGAAAAAACTAAAAATTATTTAAAAGAGAACAATAAAGACCTAAAAATAATTGTTGAAGCTCGTGATTTAGAAGAAGTAAAAGAAATTTTGCAATCTGGTGGTGTTTATAGAATTCTATTAGATAATTTCGATTATGAAATGACAAAAGAAGCAGTTCATTTAATTGGAACGCAATCTTTAACAGAATCTTCTGGTGGAATTAATGAGGAAACTATAAGAAAATATGCTGAGTGTGGCGTTAATTATATTTCATCAGGCGCTTTAACACATTCTGTTTATAATATGGATTTAAGTTTAAAAGCGATTTAATCGATGTCGGAACTAATAGAAGAGAAACTAAACAAAATTCCAGTTGTAAAACAACTAGTTTTAATAGCAAAGAAAATTACTTTAAAATCTCTTGAAGGGCTTTCGCTTTACGATATTTTAGAAATGTATGTAATGGGAATTCTGAAAGGAGCGTTTTCTTATAGAGCTAGTGCCATTGCATTTAGTTTTTTTATGGCTTTGTTCCCTTTTGCTCTTTTTATCTTGAACCTTATTCCTTATATTCCAATAAATAATTTTCAAGACGACTTTTTAGAGTTTGTTTCTCAAAATGTTCCGCCCAATACTTTTGAAGCTATTCAAACTATTATAACCGATATTTTAAATAACAGTTATAAAGGATTGCTTTCTTCGGGTTTTATATTGTCTATTTTTTTAATGACAAATGGAATAAATGCTATTTTAGGCGGATTTGAAATGTCTGAACACATTACCATAACGCGTGGTTTTTTTAGACAATATTTTATTGCATTAGCCATATCAATTGCTCTTTCCTTAATATTGATAATTACTGTCGTAGCTATTGTTTTCT
>JAFGUR010000158.1 GCA_016938425.1 Fusobacteriaceae bacterium | reverse complement strand
TAAGAAAATAATTTTAATATGAGAATATAGATGGAGTTAATGACTAAGGTAGGTGAAGAATGAAAAAGATACTTATAGTAGAAGATGAAGATAGAATGAGGAAATTGGTAAAGGATTATCTTGTAAAATGGGGATATAGTGTGGTAGAAGCAGACGATGGTTACAAAGCATTAGAAGTTTTTAATAAGGAGCAACCGGATTTAATAATATTGGATGTAATGATTCCGGGATTGGATGGTACGGAAGTTGCTCACGAGATAAAACAAATTTCAACAGTTCCAATAATTATGCTGACGGCAAAGAGTGAAGAATATGATGAATTGTCAGGATTTAAGTCAGGGGCAGACGATTATGTAAAAAAACCATTTAGTCCTAAAATTTTAATGGCTAGGATAGAGGCTCTTTTTCGATATGTAGACAAATTTGTAGAGATAAAAGAAGATGGACTGATAGTTGATAGCTCCAAACATAAAGTTTATTTGGAGGGAGAGGAATTGTTGCTTACTCCAAAGGAGTTTATATTGCTTAACTATATGATGAAAAATAAAGGGCTCGTTCTTTCAAGGGAGCAAATATTGGCTGCTGTGTGGGATTTTGATTATGATGGAGATATGAGAACTGTTGATACACATATAAAAAGAGTTAGAAAAAAACTTAAGGGGAAATATATTAAAACTATTCATGGATATGGCTATAAATTTCAGGAGGATGCATGAGATATTCATTAAATAAAAGAATATTTTTTATGATAAGTTTGGTACTTTTAATAGTATTTTCACTTCTTTTTTTTCTGAATGAAGTGTTTTTGAGTAAGTATTATAGAATGCATAAAAAAGCTCAAATAATCAGCGTTGCAGATGAAATAAAGGAAATAAACTATCAGGATATTAGAGACATAGGAGAACAAAATAATTTAAGAATAGAGATTTTGAATGAATTGCAATTAAGAGCAACTCTTAATCGTTTTTCAAGAGGTCCTTTTTCAGACTTTGAAAAAGACATTAGAGTTAAAGATTTGTCAAAAGATAGAGTAATTTTAACTTTTCAGGGTAAGGGCAAGCAAAATAATGAAATGATGATATTGCTTATTGAAAAAATAGAAGATGATAGTTTTGTAGTAATCTATAGTCCTGTATATTCAATAGGAGAAGCGTTGAAAGTGAGCAGTGATTTTACATTATTGGGATTTTTCTTTGCAATATTCTTGAGTGTTGTGGTAAGTATAGTGGTAAGTAGAAAAATAAGTAAACCAATTTTGGAAATTAGTTTTGTTGCCGAAAAAATAGCCAATTTGCAATTTGACAAGACTTTACAAATAATTAGAGATGACGAAGTAGGAGATTTGGCAAAGGCAATAAATAAAATGTCAAATTCTTTAAGATTTATAATAGAGGATCTGAAGATATCAAATGAAAGATTAAAAATGGAAATTCAAAAAGAGAAAGAAATAGATAAAATGAGAAGGGAATTTATAAGTAATGTTAATCATGAGTTAAAGACGCCGATAGCACTTATAAAGGGGTTTACAGAGGGCTTAAAAGATAATATAGCTTCTCCGGAAGATAGAGAGTATTATTTGGATGTTATAGACGATGAATGCAATAATATGGATATGTTGGTAAAAAGATTGTTACTTTTGTCAAAATATGAAAGTGAATTTGAAATAAAAAAAGAAGAATTGGATATAAAGAATCTTTTAGATGAATTGCTTAAAAGATATAAAATAGAATATGATAAAAAAAATATAAAAATAGAGGTAGAAATTGGGGAACAATTTCTACTAATTGCCGATTATAAAGAATTAAAAATAGCTATAGATAATTTATTCAGAAATGCGATAAATTATACAGAAGAAAATAAAACAATTAAAATTTATTGCAATAAAGAAGGAGAAAGGGAAATATTTTCAATAATAAACCCTTATAAAGAAATGACCTCGGAAGAAATAGAAAAGCTCTGGATACCTTTCAATAAGGCAGATAAAGCCAGAACGAGAAAATTTGGAGGGACAGGATTGGGACTTTCTATAGTAGCTGCAATAATGAAAAAACATGGTTTTACTTATGGAGCAAGTTATGAAAATGGTGAAATAAAATTTTATTTTTACGATGAACGAACAGTTACTGAAAAGGAATCATAAAAGATGGGACACTTAATCTTAAAAAAAAATAAAATACATATTCTTTATGTCGGGAAAATAAGAATAGAGTACTTGTGTAATAAATTAAAAGATTTGTAACTACCGAAGAAATTTTTCTGTTCAATGTATAGAGGGTGAATTTAAAAATTAATATTTAAAGATTCTTGAATAATTGAGTAGTTTAAATATTTTTAATTAGGGCTTCCTGAAAAATATAAAACTATTTATTTTAAATGCGTCCAAGGTAATTTTTATCAATTAAATGTTAAGTTTTTAAGATTTTTTACAAAAAATAGTGCATTTTTTTCTTGAAATTAGCCTTGGAAACTTTAAAAATCAAAGCGTTTTTATTTTTCAGCAGACCCTAATCATGGAGTAAAACTTGTGTTAAGTTTTGCTCCTTTTTTAATAAATTTATTTTCAAACTTTTTACCTTCATTTAATAATAAGTTTACAATTTAAGTATATACTCTCCTTGTAATGAAAAATTAGCTGGTTGGAAAATTAAAAGATTATTTGCATAGTGATAAAATAATTGCAAATATATTTTGTAACTACTCAGCCATATAAAAGACTTTAAATATCCATCGTTTATACGCATAGGAGCTCTCATCTACCGCAAGGATTACTTCTCGCGTTTCTTCTAAAACTTTGGTTTTACAGT
>JAFGUR010000157.1 GCA_016938425.1 Fusobacteriaceae bacterium | reverse complement strand
GAAATTGAAAAAGTTAAATTAAATATTGAAAAAGCTGAAAGTTCAAAAGATGGATATTTAGAAAAAAATAAAGAATTAAATAAAATTTATAAAGAAAGTATAGAGTATCTAGAAAAAATTATAGAGTCACATCCTTATACAACTTATAGATATGATATAAATATGATAGAAAGTGAAATTTATGTGAAACTAGGAATGCCAAATAGTTCTAAAAAATCAATCGCAGAGGCTAAAAAATATGAGGGTAGAAGAAAAGAGTAAAAATGGAAAGAGTGTTATCAAATAAAGAATTTTCTAATGAAGGTGACTTTCAAAAAAGTCTAAGGCCTAAGAATTTTAGGGAATATATTGGACAAGATAGACTTAAAGAAAAAATGAGCATATTTATAGAGGCTGCTAAACTTAGAAAAGAGTCAGTAGATCATATTTTGTTGTATGGTCCTCCAGGTTTAGGAAAGACAACTCTTGCAGGGGTTATAGCCAATGAAATGGGTGCAAATCTTAAGATAACTTCAGGACCTGTTTTAGAGAAATCAGGAGACTTAGCAGCTATTTTGACATCTTTAGAAGAAAATGATATACTATTCATTGATGAAATTCATAGGTTGAATACATCGGTAGAAGAAATATTATATCCTGCTATGGAAGATGGAGAATTAGATATCATTATTGGTAAAGGACCTTCAGCAAGGTCTATAAGGATAGAGTTACCAGCATTTACATTAATAGGAGCAACAACTAGAGCAGGGCTTTTAAGTTCACCTTTAAGAGATAGATTTGGAGTATCTCATAGAATGGATTATTATTCTATAGAAAATTTAATGGATATAGTTGTAAGGGGAGCTAAAATTTTGAACGCACCAATAGAAAAAGATGGAGCAGAAGAAATAGCCAAAAGAAGTAGAGGAACTCCAAGAATAGCAAATAGATTCTTAAAGAGAGTTAGAGATTATAGTGATATAAGAGGAAAAGGCGTAATAACAGAAGAAATAGCAAAGGAAGCATTAGCACTTTTAGGTGTTGATGATTTAGGATTAGATGAATTAGATAGGGAAATATTGAATGGGATTATTGATAATTATAAAGGTGGACCAGTAGGAATTGAGACAATGTCTTTGTTATTAGGAGAAGATAGAAGAACAATAGAAGAGGTATACGAGCCTTACTTGTTAAAAATAGGATTTTTAAAAAGGACTCATAGAGGTAGAGTAGTGACAGAAAAAGGATATTTACATGTAGGGAAAAAAGAATTTGAAATTGAAGAATAGAGTGATTGATAATTTTAATAGTTTTTAATAATTAGGGCTTACTGAAAAAAATAAAACTGTTGATTTTAAAAGCTTTTAACTCTATTTTTAATGAAAAAATGTAGAGTTTTTGACAAAAAATATTTAAAATCAAATATTCAAACCTTGGACTTAAGATTACTCTAAAATTTCTTCCAAAAAACCTCGTAAACGTAGGACGTTTTTTGCGACTGCAAGGAGGTTATCTTTAATAGGAAAAACTTCATAAATTATAATATAAATATCTGTATTGAATTATAAGGTGTCTAGCAACCTTTGATGGTTGGGCAGATGCCCAAGGGGTTAATTTAGTAGCCCCTAAGTAGATGAGCATTATAAAGGAGCGAAGCTCTTTCTTGTTTTTAAATAACTGATATTTAAAGCTTTTTATGTCTGAGTAGTTAGAAGTTTTAAGTGATTGAGGTATCGAAAAAATTAAAGCTACATTAAAATTGAAAAAATTATTTTAGAGGGAGAAAAATTATGAAAATAAGTACTAAAACAAGATATGGTCTTAGAGCGCTTATTTATATAGCAGAAGAAACAATTGGTGATGAAGAAAAACTTGTAAGAATAAAAGAAATTTCAGAAAATCAAAAATTATCTGTTCAATATTTGGAACAAATACTATTTAAACTTAAAAAATCAGGAATAATAATTGGAAAAAGAGGACCTAATGGAGGGTATAGACTTAACAAAACTTCAGAAGAAATTTCTATATTAGAAGTTTTTAATGTGTTAGAAACTGATATAAGAGTTGTTATGTGTGATAAGCATAACAAAAATTGTGTTAGAACTGATTGTAGAACTCTTTACTTATGGGATAAGTTAGATGTGGCTTTGAGTAAAATACTAGAAGAAACAACATTATTTGAACTTATGAAAAATGGAGAAGTAATATAATGATAACCTCTTTTGTTGAGAAAAGCTGTATAAATGGAGAAATAATTGAAATTTCTGATAAAGTAGAAATTAATCATATGAAAAACTCTTTTAGGCTTCAATTAGGAGATAAACTTAGAGTTGTAGATGGAGAATTTGAATATATTACTGAAATAATAGAAATAACAAAAAAAGAAATACTTTGTAAAATTATTGAGAAAAGAGAAGATGAGTTTTCTACAAAAGTAGAAATTCATGGGGGAATTGGACTTTTAAAAAACGATAAAATGGAATTGGTAATTCAAAAATTGGTAGAAATAGGAATTTCTAAAATAATTCCAATTGAAATGGAAAGAACAGTTGTAAAAATAAAAGAAAGAAAAGATAAGTGGAATATAATTGTAAAAGAAAGTTTAAAACAATGTCAGGCTGTAAAATTAACAGAAATTGATGAAGTAAAAAAATTGAAAGAAATACCTTATGAAGAATATGATTTGGTTTTAGTTCCTTATGAAAATGAGGAAGATATAAAAATTAGTCAAGTAATTAAAGTAAATGAAAAATTAGGGAAAGTTTTATTTATTGTTGGGTCAGAAGGAGGGATTTCAGAAAAAGAAATAGAGTATCTAAAGAGTCGTGGTGCTAAAATTGTAACATTAGGAAAGAGAATATTAAGAGCAGAAACGGCTTCTATAGTGGTAGGAGGAATATTAGCAAATGAAATTTAATAGAGTTGCTTTTTACACCCTTGGATGTAAAGTAAATCAATATGAAACAGAAGGGCTTAAAAAGCAGTTTTTGGATAATGGATTTAATGCTGTTGAATTTGAAGAAGAATCAGATATTTATATAATTAATTCATGCACAGTAACTTCCATTGCAGACAAAAAAACAAGAAATATGTTAAGAAGAGCTAAAAAAAACAATAGAAATGCTATAGTTATAGCAACGGGATGCTATGCTCAAACAAATGGAAAAGAATTAAGTGAAATAGAAGAAATAGACTATGTAGTAGGAAATACAGATAAAAATGCTATTTTCAAATTGATAAGTAAAATAGAAAAACAAGAAATTTTACCTAAATTAATTTTGAAAAATATATTTGATGAAGACATTTATGAAGAAATGGAATTTTCTACATTAAGAGAAATGTCTAGAGCTTATATTAAAATTCAAGATGGATGTAATAATTTTTGTTCTTATTGTAAAATACCTTTTGCTCGAGGAAAAAGTAGAAGTAGAAAGCCAGAAAACATAATAGATGAAGTAAGGGAACTGGCAAGAGATGGATTTAAAGAGATTATTTTAATTGGAATAAATCTTGGAGCTTATGGAGAAGATTTGGAAGCAGAAATTTTTCTTGAAGATATTTTAGAAAAGTGTGCTATAATTGAAGGTATTCAAAGAATTAGATTAGGTTCAATTTATCCAGATAAGATTAGTCAAAGATTTATTGAATTATTAAAAAATGAAAAAAAATTGATGCCGCATCTTCATATTTCTTTACAATCAGGAGATAATGAAGTTCTAAAACTGATGAAAAGAAAGTACAAAAGAGAAGATGTAATAAAAGTTTTAGGAGAATTGAAAAAAAGTGTTAATGATTTAGAATTTACAGGGGATGTTATAGTAGGGTTCCCACATGAAAAAGAAAATAATTTTTTTAATACTTATAAATTGATTGAGCAAATAGGTTTTTCAGATTTACATATTTTTCAATACTCAGATAGAGAAAATACTCTAGCTGCAATATATGAAGAAAAAGTTGATGCTAAGGATAAAAAACAAAGAGCTGATGCATTAGAAGAATTAAGAGAAAAAATGTATAAAGAAACCAGAATGAAGTATATTGGTAAAAAGTTAAGTGTATTAGTAGAAGAAATAAAACACGGGAAGGCCTATGGATATACATCAAACTATATAAAAGTTAGAATAGATAATTATAAAGAGTCAATAAATGAAATAGTTGATGTTGATATAAAAGGTCTAGAAAAGGGGATGCTTATAGGTGAATAGAAAGACATTGAAGAGAAGAAAAACATTTTTGATGATATGGATAATGCTTCTTTTAGGAGCTGTATATTTATTAAATAATTATTTTAATGGTAAAACAGAAGTAAATTATAAAAAGTACTTAATAATAGGAAAAGAAAATGTGTTTGTTATTTATGATGACAAGATTTCTTTAAAAATTCCAAATGATACTTATATTGGGAATGATAAAAAAATAGATGATTATGTAAGTAATAAAAAATACTCTGAATTATTTCAAGTGATGAAAAGTATATTTCCAGAAGGATTAGAAGGGTATGTTGTTCCAAAAGGAAATATTGATGCTGCAACTAAAAATTCAGTAAATATACCTTTAATAAAAAATGGAGATAGAAATTATATATTAACTTCTGAACTTAATAAAGCCTTTGTAAAACTTTATTATGGAGAGAACGCAAAAGAAGTAAAACATGAAAACGTAATGATTGATGTGCTAAATGCAACAGGACAAGCAGGTTATAGCAAAAAAACAGGTGAAAAAATAAAAAAAGCTTTAAGTTATAATTATAATCCAGCAACATATGAAGAGGAAAGCGATTATAGTTATGTAATAAATAATAGTTTAAATAAAACTGAGATAGAAGCTTTAATTATGTCAACAGACTTAAAATATATAAAAATTAAAGAGAAAAGTAAATTACCAACACCAGCGCAGGCAGTTATAGTTTTAGGAAAAGAACCAAAGGGACTTTTTGAAGTTGATATTTACAGAAATAAAGAACAGGATAAACAAAATAAGGAATTATTAGAGAAAAATGGATATCAAGATGTTAAAAGTTTGATAACAAATAAAGATATCGAAAAGCCTTATATTGAATATAGTACAGAGGATTACTATGTAGCGTATAAAATATCAAAATATTTAGGAATTGATAGTTTAGTAGAAACTAAAGATTTAAATGCAAAAATAAATGTATATGTAAGATAATAAAAATTTAAATTTATTTAAGTGATAATGTTTTAAGAATTTTTAATTTTCAAAGATTGAATAATTGGGATTTAACAGGGATGAAAAAAGAGAAAATCAAATGGAGGATTAATGGAGAAAGAAGTAAAAGTAATAGTTGATGCAATAGATAGATTAAAAGGAGAAGAAATATTAGTTTTAGACTTTGAAAATAAAAGTTCTATATGCGATAAAGCTATAATTTGTACAGCAAGGTCAGGGAAAAATGCACAAGCAATTTCAGATGAAATATCTGATAAATTACAAGAAGTTGGGATAGAGAAACTAGGGGTAGAAGGATATAAAGATGGAGAATGGATATTATTAGACTATGATTCTGTATTAGTTCATATTTTTTTAAAAGAAACAAGGGAACATTATAAGTTGGAACAATTATGGAGTTTTGCGAAAGAAGAGTTTAAGTCTTAATGGACTTACTTGTTATACTACTTTTAGTTTTTCTAGAAAGTAGTGTTTATGTAGAATTTCCTTATAATGTAGTTTCCATTAGTGTTGTAGGATATCTAACTTCTAAATATGAACTTTTTTCTTTACCTTATGCAATATTGATAGGTTTTATAATGGGACTTTCAGGTTATCATGTTGAAAGGCCAATAATATTTTTAATAGTATATTTATTAATTATGAATACTATATTTAAACACTTATTATTTAATAAAATTAATTTAGTGTTTATAACATTAATAGAAGTAGCTTTGTACATTTTTTATGTTAAATTTTTTGAAATAGGTATAGTTGGTTACATGAATATGATAAAAGAATTTATATTTGTTTTAATAATGAATATTGTACTTTTAAAATCTGAAAGGGAATAGTTAGGATGAAAAGAAAAAGAAGCGTATTAAGAACTAATAAAGACATGAACATTAGAACGATTTTTTTAAAAACTTTCATAATAATTATTTACAGTCTTTTAGGAATTCGTCTTTTTTATCTTCAAGTTTATAAAGGAGAATATTATCATAAACTTTCACAAAATAATAGAGTAAAGATAAAAACAGTTAATGCACCTAGAGGAAAAATTTATGATAGAAATGGAAAACTTTTAGTAACTAATTTACCCGGATATAGATTAGTTTATCTAAATGGAAGAGAATATGATGATAAAATTTTAAATGAAATATCAAAATTAGTAGATATGCCTAAAAATAGTATCGAGAAAAAAATAAAATATGGAGAAATTTATACTTATACAGGGGAAAATGAGATATTAGAGGACTTACCGGTAGAAAAAGCTCATATTATATTGGAAAACTTAGAAAAGTATCCCTATTTAGATGTTGTATCATATTCTAAAAGAAATTATATATATGATACTTTTGCTTCTCATACAATAGGTTATGTAAAGCCAATTAATAAAAAAGAATATGAGGAATTAAAGTACAAAGGATATACTAGAAATAGCATAGTAGGTAAACAAGGTGTAGAAAAAAGTTATGATAGAGAATTGCAAGGTAAGGATGGATTAGAGTATATAGAAGTTAATGCTTATAATAAATTAGTGAAAAGTATAGATAGCGTAAAGGCAGTACCTGGAAAAGAACTTTTATTAAGCATTGATTCGAGACTTCAAGATCAAATGGCTAAAACATTAGAAGGTAAAAAAGGTGCATTTATAGCTATGGATGTAAAAACAGGAGAAGTTATAACTATAATAAGTAATCCAGAGTATTCATTGAATAGATTTGCAGGAAAATTTACAACAGAGGAATGGAATAATTTGATAGGAGACCCATTAAAACCTCTTTATAATAGAACAATTAGTAGTTCTTTTCCACCAGGATCAATTTTTAAAGTTATACCTGCTATGGCATTTTTACAAAATGGAATAGATCCAGATATGACAATATATGACCCAGGATATTATCAATTAGGAAAATATAGATATAGATCATGGAAACATGGGGGGCATGGAGTAGTAAATATGTCTAAATCACTTGTAGAATCTGTAAATGTTTATTACTATGCACTTGCAGATCAATTAGGAAATACAGTGATAGAAAATGTGGCAAGAGGAATGGGAATAGGTCAGCTTTCTGGGATAGATATATTAGAAGAGAAAAAAGGGGTATTACCAACACCTACTTGGAAACAAGATAAATTAGGGACTAAATGGTATCCTGGAGATACTATCAATTTTTCGATAGGTCAAGGATATTTATTAACAACTCCTATACAAATGTTACAAGTTTATAGTATAATAGCAAATCAAGGATATACTTATAAACCAAGAGTAGTGAAAGCATTAATTGATTATAATGGTATGATAAAGGAAACAGCTAAACAAATAGCTTATAAATATGATGCAAATAAAGAGTATTACGAAGTATTAACTAATGCTCTTATAGATACAGTGGCAAAAGATAATGGTACTGCAAAAGCTTTAAGAACTAAAGATTTAGAGATTGCAGCAAAAACAGGTTCAGCACAGAATCCAGGAGGAGATTCTCATGCATGGACAGCAGGATTTTTTCCTGCAAAAAATCCAGAAATTGTTTTTGTAGCATTTATCGAAAATGGAGGAGGTGGAGGAGCAGTAGCTACTCCAGTGGCAAAAGCTTTTGTTGATAAATATTTAGAGTTGTACAAAGGTCGTGTTAGTGAGGTGACAGAAGTTGCTAAGAGCCATTAATGAGGGAATTTTGATTGATGGAGATATTGAGAAAGAGATAGAAGAACTCAAAGAAAAATTGGAAGATAAAGTATTTTTTCAAGAGGGAACAGAATTTTTAATATTTCCAGAAAACAAAATTTTTTATCCTAAATTGAAAGAGTTATTAGATAGATATGGACATTCTTTATTTTTACTAAAAAAACAAGAAAGTCTTATTCAAAATAACTATGTTCAAAATAATATTATAAAAACTCAAATTATTCAAAAAAAATTAAGATCAGGTCAAAAAATTGAATGTGAAGGAGATCTTATACTTTTAGGTGATTTGGCACCAGGAGCAGAAATAAATGCAGGAGGAAATGTTATTATAATAGGAAATGCACAAGGCATTATTCATGCTGGAAGTAATGGGGATAGAAAAGCAGTAATTGTGGCTTTAAAAATGAATGGTAACTTGCTCAGAATAGCTGATATAATGGCTAAAAGTCCAGAAGATTCTAGTGGAATGTATCCAGAGATAGTATTTATTGATGATAATGGAAACTTTGTAGTTGAAGAAGTTAAAGGAACGGAAATTTATAATAAATATATATCGCAAAAATTGGATAAAAAAGGGAAAAAAGGATTGAGTAAATTCTTTAATTTAAATAAAAACTAGAAAAATTATTGGAATGTAGTACAACTCTCTGTTAATTAAACGGAGGAAAAAATTGTTAAAAAAAATATTTCAAGGTAAAAAAGCCGAGGAAAAACAAGTTGAATTAAAAGGCAATGTAAAAGAAGATGTGAAAGTAGTGAAAAAGTCAATCTTAAAAGATGTAAAAAAAGAGATTAAAAAAGAAAGTAAGGTAGAAGTAGTAACAAAAATAGAACCTAAAGCAAAAAAAGAAGAAAAAGTTTATGTAATTCCATTAGGTGGTATTGAAGAAGTTGGGAAAAATATGACTTTAATTCAGTATAGAGATGAAATTATTATAATTGATGCAGGATTAACTTTTCCTGATGATGAATTATTAGGAATAGATCTAGTAATACCTGATTATACTTATTTAAGTAAAAATTTAGAAAAAATCAAAGGATTATTGCTTACTCATGGTCATGAAGATCATATAGGTGGTTTATCTTATTTATATAAAAACTTAAATAAAGAAGTACCAATTTATGGTGGAAAATTAACATTAGCCCTTGCTAGAACTAAATTAGAAGGACAAATACCAAATACTTTAAATATTCCAATGAGAGAAGTAGTAGGAAGAGAAAAATTGAAAATTGGTAAATATTTTGAAGTAGAATTTATAAGAGTAACACATTCAATAGCAGATGCTTATTCAATAGCAGTAAAAACACCTGCTGGGACAATAGTTCATACAGGAGATTTTAAGGTTGATTTAACTCCTGTAGATGGGATAGGAATGGATTTCCAAAGGCTAGCAGCCCTAGGAGAAGAAGGAGTAGACTTATTATTATCAGATAGTACAAATTCTGAAATCCCTGGATTTACACCATCAGAAAGAAGTGTTGGAGAAGCTTTTAGACAAGAGTTTTCTAAAGCACCAGGAAGAATAATAATTGCTGCATTTGCTTCTCATGTTCATAGATTACAACAAATAGTTGATATAGCAAAAGCAACAGGTAGAAAAATTGCTATTGATGGAAGATCAATGGTTAAAGTATTTGAAATTGCAACAGATTTAGGATATTTAAAAGTTCCAGAAGGGCTTATGATTAATCTTAATACTGTTGAGAGTATGAAAGATGATAACGTAGTTATCCTTTGTACAGGAACACAGGGAGAACCTATGGCTGCTCTTTCTAGAATAGCAAAAAGAATGCATAAACATATAAAGGTAAAAGATGGAGATACTGTAATTATTTCGGCAACACCAATACCTGGAAATGAAAAAGCAGTTATAAATAATATAAATAATCTTTTAAAACACGAAGCAGAAGTTGTATTTCAAAAAGTTACTGGAATACATGTTTCTGGGCATGGAAGTAAAGATGAACAAAAGTTATTTTTAAATTTAATTAAACCAAAATTCTTTATGCCTGTTCATGGAGAATATAAAATGTTGAAAGCTCATAAACAATCAGCAATTGAATGTGGAGTGAAACCTGAAAATGTAATTATTTCATTTAATGGAGCAAAAATTGAGTTAACAAAATCAGAATGTAAAATAGCAGGGAAAGTTCCAGCAGGGGCAACTTTAGTTGATGGATTAGGAGTAGGAGATGTAGGAAATGTTGTTCTTAGAGATAGACAACATTTAGCTCAAGACGGGATAGTAATAGTTCCGTTGACAATATCAAAAGAAACTGGAAAGATATTAGCTGGTCCAGATATAATTACAAGAGGATTTATTTATTCAAGAGAAGCAGATATTTTAATTAATGAAACAGTTGAGCTTATAAAAGTAGAACTTAAAATATTAGAAGAAAAAGGCGTAACAGACTGGAATACTTTGAAAAATAAAGTAAAAGATATAGCAGGAAGACACTTATTTGAAAAAATTAAAAGAAATCCAATAATTTTGCCAATAATTATGGAAGTTTAGAGAGGGAAATATGACAAGTAAACAGAGAGCTTTTTTAAAAAAAGAAGCACACAATTTAGAACCAATAGTAAGAATAGGTAAAGATGGGCTTACAGATAATGTTATCCAAAGTATTCTTGATGGAATCAAATCTAGAGAACTTATAAAAATTAAAGTTTTACAAAATTTAGAAGCAGATAAAGAGGAAATTAGAGAAATTGCAGAGGAATTATGTGGTAAAGCAGGTATAGAGTTAGTAGGAATTATAGGCAAAATAATGATTGTTTATAAAGAAAATGATGAAAAACCTGTGGTTTCTAATCTTTTAAAAAGTATAAAATAATAATTTTTTATATTAGAAAGGAACTCTATATGAGCGCAGGAATATTTTTGGGAAATCGTATATTAGATGTTTGTGCAATTTCAGCTTTTACAGCACAATTTTGGAAGGTAGTAAGTCCAATTTTTACAGGTAAGAGGCCTCAATGGCATAGATTTTGGCAAACAGGTGGAATGCCTAGCTCACATTCATCATCAGTAACAAGTTTAGCAACATCAGTTGGACTTTTGAGTGGGCATAAATCAGTAGAATTTGCCATATCAGTTGTATTTTCTATAATTATTATGTATGATGCAACAGGAGTTAGAAGAGCAGCAGGAAGACATGCAGGAATTTTAAATTCTCTTATAGAAATTTTTAAAGAAAAAGAAGGATTTAAATATAAACAAACACAATTAAAAGAGTTGTTAGGGCATGAACCTACAGAAGTAATAGCAGGAGCAATACTAGGTATAGCTATAGCCTTTATAATGAGCGGTTATTTAAGGGGATAAAATGGACATAAAAAGTATGGGAACAGACGAGTTGAAAATATTAGCAGAAGATATTAGAAAAGAACTGATAGAAGTAGTAAGTAAAAATGGAGGACATTTAGGACCTAATTTAGGTGTAGTTGAGTTAACAATTGCAATTCATAAGGTCTTTAATTCTCCAAAAGATAAGGTACTTTTTGATGTTGGACACCAAAGCTATGTACATAAACTTTTAACTGGTAGAAGAGATAGGTTTTCAACAATAAGAAAGAAAAATGGTTTAGGACCCTTTACGTCAAGAGAAGAAAGCGAACATGATCATTTCGTAAGTGGCCATGCAGGAAATGCTTTGTCAGCTGCGTTAGGCTTTGCTTTAGGAGAACCTGAGAATAATATAATAGCAATTGTAGGAGATGCTTCTTTAGGAAATGGAATCTCTTTAGAAGCTCTTAATAATATTGGTGGAACTAAAGCAAAAAACTTGATAGTAGTTTTTAATGATAATGAAATGAGTATAGGTGAAAATGTAGGTGTTTTTGCAAAAGCTTTTAGAAAAGTTATGAATACTCAAAAATATAATGATTTAAAGCATGACATTGAGATAGCTATTAGAAAAGGAAATATAGGAAATCATGTAGCAGATTGGATATCGAAAGTTGAAAAATCAGTTAAGGGATTTGTAACAGAAGGTGGAGGATATTTAGCTTCTTTTGGTTATGAGTATCTAGGACCTATTGATGGACATAATATTGAGTCTTTAATTGAAGTGTTAAGTACAGCAAAGACTTTGGATAAACCAGTTTTTTTACATGTTAAGACACAAAAAGGAAAAGGTTATAAATTTGCTGAAGAGAATCAAGAAAAATTTCATGGTATTTCACCTTTTGATATAGAAACAGGAGAAACAGGAAGTGGATTAGAAACTTACTCAAAAGTGTTTGGGGATAAAATAGTAGAAATGGCAGAAACAGATGATAAAATAGTAGCAATTTCTGCAGCAATGATAAAAGGGACTGGACTTGGAGAGTATTTTAAAAAATATCCTAATAGAGCCTATGATGTAGGAATAGCAGAGGAGCATGGAGTAATATTTGCCGGTGGACTTAGTCTAACAGGGAAAAAAGTATTTGTTTCATTGTATTCAACATTTTTACAAAGAACATACGATCAGTTAATACATGATATTTCAATTCAAAAGTTACCAGTTAAATTTATAATAGATAGAGCAGGGATTGTTGGAGATGATGGAAAAACACATCAAGGTATATTTGATATAGCTTTTTTGCTCACAATACCTTATATGACAATTATATCTCCCTGTTGTAAGGAAGAATTGCAAGAAGCATTGGAATTTTCAAAGGATTACAATGCAGGACCAGTAGCCATAAGAATTCCAAGGGCAAATAGTTTTAGTTTAGAAAAAAAAGAAAAACTTCAATATGGTAAATGGAATAAAATTTTGGACGGAAAAGATATTTTAATAATAGCTACAGGAACAATGGTAGAAGAAGTTTTAAAAATAAAGGATAAATTATCAGAAAAAGGGATAAATCCTACTATAATTTCAGCTCCTTTTATAAATCCATTGGATAAAGAATTATTATTAAATGAAGTTCCTAAATATAAAAAAATATTTACAGTAGAAGAAGGAATAGTGAAAAGTGGTTTTGGGTCTTATATATTAGAATTTTTATCAGAAAACTCTATATGTAAGGATATAAAGAGAATAGGGTTGAAACATGATTATATCCCTCATGGAACGAGAGAAGAATTACTTGTAGAATGTGGATTAAAGGGAGAAAGATTGTTAAAAACCATTATAGAAGGGAGTTAGACCTTGCATCAAAAGGATAACATAAAAATATTCATCAATGGTTTATTATTGCACCCAACAATACAAAAATTGAAATTAGTTGATGATAAAGGAATCAGTGTGTCAGCACATACATACGATGTTTTACAAGTAGCTATAAAATTAATTAAAAAGAAATATAAAACTTTTGAGGAAGCTCAAGAGGAGTTAGACTTTTTTTCTATTGTTGCAGGAGTAATTTTACATGATAGTACGAAAGCAACAATAAGACTAAATGGGGAAATGACTTCACATAGTATAATAATGAAAAATCATCCACAGTATGTAGAAAAGGAAGCTAGGCAAATAATTGCTGAGGTAGAAGAATTTACAAAATTAAAAATTGACAGTACTTATATCGAAAAAATTGTTCATATAGTTTTGTCACATCACGGTCAATGGGGTAAAGTGTACCCTGAGACTCAAGAGGCAAGAATAGTTCATGAAGCAGATAAATATAGTGCTACTTACCATAGAATTACGCCTATAGGTGGAAAAGAGATAGTAAAGCTTATGTGTGAAGGTTTTAGAAAAGAAGAAATAGCTAAAATATTAGGTAAGACTATGGGTATAATTGAAGATAGATTAAAAAAATCAAAGACCCAATTAGGTGTAAAGAGTAATAGAGAGTTAATGAATTTTTATAGAAAAAATGGTTATGTTCCCATAGGAGATGAATCGTTTTCTAGAAGAATATACGAAACAGAGAAATTAATTAAGAAAGTTGAAAATTTTGGATTTGAAGACTTAATTTTAAAGAATCCTCTAATGGATTATTTGTTTGACAATGATATTTTTATTTAATAAATAGTGTATGGAGTTTCTATACACTATTATTTCTATTTTTGAATATTTAGGAGACAGAATGAAGGAAAGATTGGATATAATTCTTGTTCAAGATGGATATTTTGATACAAGAGAAAAAGCAAAAAGGGCTATAATGGCTGGAATTGTTCTTGTGGACGATAAAAAAATTGATAAAGCAGGAACTATAATTAATTTGGACAAAAATCCTCAAATAAGAATAAAAGGTGAAAAACTAAAATATGTGTCTAGGGGAGGACTAAAATTAGAGAAGGCAATAAATATATTTAATATAGATTTTTTAGGAAAAAGAGTTTTAGATATAGGAGCTTCAACAGGAGGATTTACAGATTGCGCACTTCAAAATGGAGCAAAATATGTATATGCAGTTGATGTAGGAACAAATCAATTAGCCTACACTTTAAGAGAAAATGAAAAAGTTAAATCAATTGAAAATATGCATATAAAAAATTTAACATTAGAGAATTTGGATAATGAAAAAGTAGATATAATAGTTATGGATGTTAGCTTTATATCCATAACAAAAATTATTCCAGATTTGAAAAATTTTCTAAAAGATACTGGAGAAATGATGATTCTTATAAAACCTCAATTTGAAGTTGGTAAAGACGGGATTGATAAAGGTGGAATTGTAAAAGATTTAAAAAAACATAAAAATGTTATTGAAGAAATCATAAAATTTACACAAAGTTATGGTTTTTATTTAAAAGGATTAAGTGTTTCACCAATAACAGGAACAAAAGGAAACATTGAGTACATTAGTCACTTCATAAATGAAGAAATTTATGATACTATAAAATTAGGTGAGATTATAGAACAAGCTAGAGTTTTAAGAGAGGAGAATAAGTAATGAAAAGAAAAATTGGAGTATTTTTAACAATAGTTTTTATTGTAGCAGTAGGGGCTTTTACAGTTTATGCAAAAAATGCAAATAATACATTTAAATCTAATGTAAATGAGCTTAGTGAAATATCAGCAATAATGTATATGATAGAATCTCAATTTGTTGATTCAAATCCAGAAAAAAACTATGATGTAAATAGAGATGTTTTATTAGAGGGAGCAATTAAAGGTATGGTAGAGTCTTTAGGAGATCCTCATAGTAATTACTTTACAAAAGAAGAAATGAAAGCATTTACTGAGGATATTGAAGGGAAATTTGTAGGTGTAGGAATGCAAGTATCTAAAGAAACTGGAGAATATTTAAAAGTTGAATCTCCAATTGAAGATACACCAGCTTTTAAAGCAGGACTTAAGCCAAATGATAAAATTATAGAAATAGATGGAGAATCAACAATAAATTTATCGACAAATGATTGTGTAAATAAATTAAAAGGAAAAGAAGGAACTAAGGTAAAAGTAAAAGTTTACAGAGAAAGTACAAAAGAAACTTTTGAAGTAGAATTAACTAGAGCAGTGATTAATTTGAAATATGTAAAACAAAAAATGTTAGAAGATAATATAGGATTAGTAAGATTAACACAATTTGGAGATGGAGTAGGTGTAGATGTTCAAAAAGCTATAGAAGACCTACAAAGTCAAGGAATGAAAGGATTAGTATTAGATTTAAGATTTAATCCAGGTGGATCTTTGGCAGAAGCTATAAAAATATCATCATTATTTATAAAAGAGGGAACAATTGTATCAATAAAAGATAAACAAGGAAAAGAAGAAGTTTATAAAAGACAAGGTAAATACTTAGGAGATTTTCCATTAGTAATTCTTATAAATGAAGGGTCAGCATCAGCATCAGAAATTGTGGCTGGAGCTATAAAAGACACTAAGAGAGGGATATTAGTTGGAGAAAAATCTTACGGAAAAGGCTCTGTACAAAATTTATATCCATTACCAAGTGGATCTGGAATTAAATTAACAACAGCTTTATACTATACTCCAAGTGGAATATCTATTCATCATAAAGGAATTGTACCAGATACAGTAGTTAAAGAAACAGATGGATTCTTATTCTTTGATGGCTATATTACAAATGTAGATGAAAATGTTAAAAAAGAACAACAAAATGAATTAATTGATAGTTCAAAACTTTCAAAAGAAGAAAAAGAGAAACTTAAAGCAAAAGAGGATACACAGCTTAAAACGGCAATCGGTATTTTGAAGGGAATAATTTTATATAAAAAGTAGGAGTTAAGAATGTTATATATAGTGGCAACACCTATAGGAAATTTGGAAGATATGACTTTTAGAGCTGTAAGAACTTTAAAAGAAGTTGATTACATATTTGCTGAAGATACAAGAGTGACTAAGAGGCTTCTTAGTCACTATGAAATAGACACAGTTTTATATAGATATGATGAATTTACAAAGATGACTCAAATAAATTCAATAATTAACTTGTTAAGTGAAGGTAAAAATGTTGCATTAGTTACTGATGCAGGAACACCTTGTATTTCAGATCCAGGGTATGAAGTGGTAGAAAAAGCTTTGAAGGAAGGACTGGAAGTTTCTCCTATTCCAGGTTGTTCATCACTTGTTACAGCAGCTTCAGTTTCAGGAATATCTATGAGAAGAATGGCCTATGAAGGATTTTTACCTAAGAAAAAAGGTAGACAAACTTTGTTAAAAAAATTAGCAGAAGAAGAAAGAAGTATAGTTATTTTTGAATCTCCTCATAGAGTTATAAAAACTTTAAAAGATATTGAAGAATATCTTGGAGTTAGAGAAGTAGCAGTATGTAGAGAGATAACAAAAATTTATGAAGAAATAATAAGAGGGACAACAACAGAACTTATAGAAAAACTTGAAAATAGAACGATAAAGGGAGAAGTTGTAATAATAGTAAAAGAGAGGGACGATTCAATATATGTCAATGACGAAGATTAATTGGTATCCAGGTCATATGAAAAAAACCAAGGATATGATGAAAGATACAATGGATGTAATTGATATTGTATTAGAGATTGTAGATGCAAGAATACCATTGTCTTCTAAAAATCCAGAGATAAAAAGATTTGCTAAAAATAAAAAAAGATTAATGCTTTTAAATAAATCAGATTTAGTTGGGAAAGAAGAGTTAGAGTATTGGAGAAAATATTTTTTAGATAATGATTTTGCAGATGAAGTTGTTGCTATTAGTGCTGAAAAAGGAACAAATATGACTCTTCTGTTTAAAAAAATTGATGAATTAAGTAAAGATAAAATAGCGAAATTGAAGGCTAAAGGACTTAAAAGTGTAAGCATTAGAATAATGGTTGCAGGGATACCTAATGTTGGGAAAAGTAGATTAATTAACAGAATTGTTGGGAAAAGTAAAACAGGTGTTGGAAATAAGCCAGGATTTACAAGAGGAAAACAATGGGTAAGGATAAAAGATGGACTTGAGCTTTTAGATACACCAGGAATTTTATGGCCAAAATTTGAGAATGAAGAAGTTGGAGTAAATTTGGCAATTTGTGGAGCCATAAAAGATGAAATTTTACCAGCAGAAGAAGTAGCCTCTACTTTTATTGGGAAAATGAGAGAATTAAATAAGTTAGATTCTTTAAAAAAACTCTATAAATTAGAAGACTCTGACATAACAGATAATGATTTGGAAATATTACATAATATGGCGATTAGAACGGGAATGATTAAAAAAAGTGGTTATCCAGATACATTGCAAGCTTCTTATAAGATTTTAAGAGATTATAGAAGTGGAAAGTTAGGATTATTTGGGATTGAAAAAAGGAGCTAATTATGGGAAAATTAGATTTGAATTTAGAATTAACTGAAAAAATATTAGTTGATTTTGTAAGAGAAGAAGTTCATAAAACAGGGTTTAAAAAAGTATTATTAGGTTTATCAGGTGGAATAGATTCTGGATTAGTTGCTTATATAGCAGCTAAGGCTTTAGGACCTGAAAATGTAATGGGAATAATGATGCCTTATAAACAATCGTCAAAAGAAAGTATAGAACATGCTAAATTAGTGGTGGAAGATTTAGGAATAGAATCAATGTTAATTGAAATAACCCCAATGGTAGACGCATACTTTAATTTATTTCCAGATATGAATAGTATGAGAAAAGGTAACAAGATGGCAAGAGAAAGAATGACTATTTTATATGATTTTTCTGCTAAAAATAACGCATTAGTTTTAGGAACATCAAATAAAACAGAATTATTATTAGGATATTCTACACAATGGGGAGATAGTGCTTCAGCAATAAACCCTATTGGAGATTTATTTAAAACGCAAGTTTGGGCGTTATCAGAGCATATTGGAGTTCCAAATGAACTTATTAATAAAAAACCAAGTGCTGATTTATGGGAAGGCCAATCTGATGAGGACGAGCTAGGATTTTCTTATGCAATGGCAGACAGCATACTTTATGATATGATAGATGAAAGAAAGTCAAATGAAGAATTAATAGATAGTGGATTTTCACAAGAATTTATAGAGAAAGTCTATAAGAAAATTAAATTTTCTCAATATAAAAGAAAATTACCATTAATTGCAAAAATTTCAAGAAGAACAATTGATAGGGAATTTAGATATCCTAGAGATTGGGAGTTATAGAATGAATTTTTTGATAAATGGAAAAGAATTTGATTTATTTAATAAAAGTTATACAATGGGTATTTTAAATATTACTCCTGATTCTTTTTCTGATGGTGGAAAATATATAAAAACAGAAGAGGCACTTAAAAGAGCTCTAAATATTATTAATGAAGGTGCCGATATTATAGATATTGGTGCAGAATCTAGTAGACCTGGAGCTACTCCTGTAAGTGAAGAAGAAGAATTAAATAGAATAATTCCTGTATTAAATTTATTAAAGGGAAATGTAGACATTCCAATATCTATAGATACCTATAAAAGTAAAGTAGCAGAAGAATCTATAAAAAGAGGGGCTACGATAATTAATGATATTTATGGATTTAAAAAAGATAAAGATATGGCAAAAGTAGTTGCAGATACAGGTGTTTATTGTGTATTAATGCATATGAGAAGAGATCCGAATAATATGCATGAAAATCCAAAGTATAAAAATGTTTTAGTAGAAGTTATAAATGAACTTGAAGAAAGTATTGAAATTGCTTTAAAGTGTGGAGTAAAAAAGGAAAAAATTATTTTAGATCCTGGCATAGGATTTGCAAAAGATTTTAATCATAATTTAGAACTTTTAAAAAAGATAGAAGAGTTTAAAAAATTAGGATATCCTTTATTATTAGGTGTTTCTAGGAAGAGATTCATAGGAGAAATATTAGGAACAGAGCCTAGTGATAGACTTGAAGGCAGTTTGGCAGTAGCGTCTTATATTGCTTCAAGTACTCCAGCAATATTAAGAGTTCACGATGTAAAAGAGACATCAAAAACTTTAAAAATAATAAATGCAATTAATGGTTTTAGGGAATAATCAGGAGGCATTACAATGAATAATAATCCGTATAATAATAATCCATACGCACAATATAAAAATACGCAAATACAAACAGCAACTCCAGGACAACTTATATTGTTGTTATACGAGGGAGGAATAAAATTTTGTAAACTTGCAAAATTGAGTATTGAAGAGAAAAATATAATGAATGCAAATAACTATATAATTAAAATTCAAGATATTGTATCAGAGCTTATGAGTTCATTAGACATGAAATCTGGAATTGATATAGCAAATAATTTGTATAGTTTATATGATTATATGTTGTCTAGGCTTATTGATGCAAATATTAAAAAAGAGGTAGAACCTGTAGAAGAAGTCCAAAAACTTTTAGAGGAACTAAGGGATTCGTGGAAAATTGCTCTTAAAAACACTGGTGGAGTAAAAGGCGGAGGAAGTTCAGGAGGATTAGGAAATCGTGTCTAAAATTACTAAAATATCAAATGAAATTGAAGAGTTAAAAAAATTGAATAATTCTGAATTGGATTTCTTAAAAAAAGATATTTTAGACATGGATAAGGTAGAAGAATTTAAAAATAAAAAAATTGACTTAAGAGATAAATTGAATAATAGTCTTAATAGTATTTGTTTTTCAGAAGAGCAAAAGAAAATAATAATAGTTAAATTAAAAGAGCTTTTGGAACTAGAAAATGAAATAGGCGAATTATATAAAAATAAATTATTTAGTATACAAGATAACCTTATAAGTATCAATACAGAAAGAAAATTGAGAGAAACTTATGGAAAAGGTGGGATGAATTTTTTAACAATAGTTGACAAAAACTTGAAATGATGTTAAAAAATATTGTATAATAGAATATATAAAGGAGGGAAAATATGAAGTTAACAGGTGCAGTAATTAGTAATAATTTTGAAAATAGTATACAGAAAAAAGAAGTAAATAATAATACTTTACCTAAAAGAGAAACTTCTACCTCTGGAATAACAAGTACACCAACATCAGCTATTTCTAAGTTAGAAAGTATGGGAATTGCTAATCTTGAAAAGTCAAAGTATTATCAAACACAAATTTCACTTTTGCAAAAAAGTGAGAATGCAATAGATAGTTTAGTAGATAAATTATATGATTTAGAAGATGTAAATAGCCAAGAAATGAATGAGCTTGAAAAAAATAGTAAGATTCAAGAAATATTAAATAGTGTTGAAAAATTAACTGAAGGGCAAGAATTTAAAAAAAATGAAATATTATCTGATTTAAATATTGGAAATTTAGCATTAGATAAATATATATCTTCTTCAGATAAAGAAAACATTTTGAATGAAGCTATGTTACAAGCAAAGATAAGAAAAAATGAATTAAGTTTATTAAAAGATAAAAATGAAAATGAGTTAACAAAAGTAAGACTTGCAGGTGAAAATTTGAAAGCTGCAAATTCTTTAAATGTAGATGACTCAAATATTATGGAGAGTTTAGAATCAATAAAAGGAAATTTAGATTCTGAAAAAACAGCAAATTTGAATGGAAATATTTCTCAAGCAAGAGTAATGAATATATTAAATTCTTAAGAAGTAGTGTGCAAACATTACTTTTTTTAATTTTTGAATAGGGATAAGCAAATCTAATATTAAGAAAAGAGTCGAAAGTATTTTCTCCCGACTCTTTTCTTAATATTATTTTACAATTTCAGTAAAAGCTTTTTTCATTGCTTCCATTTTCTCTTCAACAGATTTTTTATCTTTTGCATTTACACCAAAATAGTATTTAATTTTAGGCTCAGTTCCACTAGGACGAGCAGTAATATGAGTTCCATCTTCTAAAATCACTTGAATAACATCTGATTTAGGTAAGTTTATAGTTGATTTTTCTCCATTTAAAATATTAGTTTCAACTTGTAAATCAAAATCTTTTAATATAGTTGCTTTAATTCCATTAATTTCTTTAGGAGGATTAGCTCTTAAAGTATTCATGATATTTTTAATTTTTTCTGCCCCTTCTTTACCACTCATTGTAACAGAAATAATTCCTTCTTTATACCAACCATATTTATCATACATTTTTTTTAGCTCAGAAGCAATATCACTTCCAATTGAAGCATAGTAAGCAGCCATTTCAGCTATGATTAAAGTACTTACAATAGCATCCTTATCTCTTGCATGAGTTCCAATAAGATACCCATAACTTTCTTCAAAACCAAATAAATAAGTTCCATCAAGAGCATTTGTTTCAAATTCTCTTATTTTTTCTCCAATATACTTAAATCCAGTTAAAGTTCTAAAAACCTTTACGTTATGGGCTTTTGCAACAGTTTCTAGCATTGGAGTAGATACAACAGTTGAAATAACAGCGCCATTAGCAGGAATATCTTTTTTATTTTCAAGAATATAGTTCATTAAAAGTAATCCAACTTGATTTCCATTAGGATATATCCAAGTATTTCCATCTTTAACAGCAATTCCAATTCTATCAGCATCAGGGTCATTAGCCATACAAACAGTTGCACCAACTTCATCAGCCAATGAAATAGCTAATTTAAATACTGCAGGTTCTTCAGGATTAGCATATCCTACTGTTGGGAAGTTACCATCTGGTTCAGCTTGTTCTTTAACAGTGAAAACAGAGTTAAATCCCATTTCTTTTAAAACTCTTTGAACAGGTCTTTTACCAGTTCCATGTAATGGTGAATAAACTATTTTAAAGTTTTCTTTATCTGCAATATCTTTTCTTATAACTTCTTTTTTAATTGTTTCTATATATTTATTATCGATTTCTGCTCCAATATCAATAATAAGTCCTTTATTTCTTGCTTCTTCTTCAGAAATTAGTTTAATTTCGCTTAAATCTTCAATGGCATTAACTTCAGCGACAACCCCATCAGCATGAGGCTCAACAATTTGAGCGCCATCATCCCAGTATACTTTATAACCATTATACTCTACAGGATTATGAGAAGCTGTAACAACAACTCCAGCTAAGGAACCAGTTTCTCTAACTGCAAATGAAAGCTCAGGAGTTGATCTAAGGCTTTCAAAAAGATAGGCTTTAATTCCATTGGCAGCCAAAACTAAAGCTGTATTTAATGCATATTCAGTAGATCCAATTCTACAGTCATAGGCAATTGCTACTCCACATTTAATAGCTTTTTCTTTATCAACTTTTAACATATAATTAGCAAGACCTTGAGTAGCTTTTCTAATCATATATTTGTTCATTCTATTAGTACCAACACCTCTAATACCTCTCATTCCACCAGTACCAAAAGCTAAATCAGTGTAAAATCTTTCTTCAATTTCTGAATCATTGTCTTTAATAGAAAGTAAATCCTTTTTATCAGCATCATCAATAGCAGTAGAGTTTAACCATTGCTCGTATTTCATTTTATAATCCATAGTAGTCCTCCTATTTTTTCTTAGTCATCACTTCTATTCTACCTAATAAAATATCATAAATCAAGAGCATAAATCTCTAAATAGTAGAAGTTATTTAACTATAGTGAGTTTATTATTTTTATCTAAATAGTAAATGAGGTCAATAGGAATATCATGGTCTTCTTTTGGAATTGTTTCAAGGATTTGAAAATCATAGGCTAAAGCAATGATTTTCACGCTATTTCTATCTAACTTTTCCAAAAATTTATCATAAAAACCAGCGCCAAAACCAATTCTATTTTTTTCATAATCAAAAGCAACTCCGGGAATAATTACTAAATCTGGAGAAAGTTCTTCAGATTCAATAGGCTCTAAAATTCCAAATTTATTTCTATTTAAACCAGTCAAATCTTTTACTTTAAAAGCCTTCATATTACTATTAGAATAAATTTTAGGTAATAGTAAAGTTTTATTGTTATTAAGAATTTCTTTATTAATAAAATTTGTATCAAATTCACCTTTAAAACTAACATAACTCATAACAATGCTAGACTCTTTAAAAATATCAGATTCTATAAAAATTTTACTAAGAGATTCTGAATAAGATTTAACATAGTTTTTATCTAATTTTTCACGTTTACTTATAAGAGATTTTCGTATAAAAATTTTCAAATTATAACTCTCCTTTTATCATCTTTAAATCTTGCCAAGTTAACCATCTTGGTCCACCTTTTTGCTTATCATCATTTTTTATTAGATAAGATGGGGCGTGTATGGGAATTAACTTTATATTTCCGTGCCATTCAAAAGAATTTCCTCTGATATCCTCTATTCTATCATCGGATTCGTTAAGAATATTAAAAACATCTTTTCCTAAAGGAATTATTACAGTAGGATTAACAAGAGCAATTTCCATTTGAAGAATATCTTTATAAAAATCAATTTCTGAACTATTCATTTCAGAAAGTTTGGCATTACATTTTATAAAATTTGTCAGATATATATTTTTAAAATTTAATCCAACTAGTTCACAAAGTTTTATGAAAAACTCTCCTGAACTCTCTTTTTTCATTTCACCCTCACCATTTTCATAAAGGTTGGGATCATCTCCTATAAACATTAATTTTGCTGATTTATTTCCAACTCCCAAAAAGACTTTGTCTTCCCGATTATCAAATTTTATTATATTGGTAGAAGCTATTTCAAACATTAAATCTTCCCAAAGTTCTTGTTTATCCATTAAATCCTCCTGATTAATTTAACTTTTATCATAATTAAGATTGTTTATTTTATATGATATAATTGAGTATAAGTATTTTGAGGTACGACTTCTATATCAATATTTATAGAATTTTCATCCAAGATACTTTTAACTGTATTATAAGCTGTATGGGCGGTGTTGCTATCTTTGCTTAAATGAACTAAATACACTTTTTTCAAATTATCATGGTGAACATGACAAATAAATTTCCCTGCATCATCATTGGAAAAATGTCCACGATTACTTTTTATTCTAGCTTTTAAATCAGCAGGATAACCACATTCAATTAGCATAGAATGGTCGTAATTGCTTTCAATAATTAATACATCGAGATTTTGAAAATTGTATTTTATTATGTTATCAGCATGCCCAATATCAGTGGCAACACCTATTTTTTTATTGTTATATTCAATTATATATGCAACTGTTCTACTTGCATCATGATGAACATCAAAGTATTTAATTTTAAAGTCTCCAATATTGAAATCTTTTTCTAAAAAATTAAGTAAATCTTCATCAATTTTCCCAAGTTTTTTTTCTCCAGCAATAAAACTTTCTTTAGTAATGTAAATAGGTATTTTATGTCTACGACTTAGAATACCAGCGCCTAATATGTGGTCTCCATGTTCATGGGTAATTAGAAGGCCATCAATATCATCAAGACTTCTATTGATTTTTTCCATTTTCTCCTTGATAATTTTTCCACTGAATCCAGCGTCAATTAAGATTTTATTGTTGCTATTTTCTATATAAATTGAATTTCCAGAACTACCACTACCTAATATAGATATTTTCATTAATAATTACTCCTAAATTTTAAATTATTAGCTTGTTGCAAAATTGCAACAGCTTGATTCTACTTGTATAAAAAATTATATTTTTTATACATCCACCTACGTTTGGGAGAAAAAAGGGGTCAATGTCATCAACTTAGTGAATCTAAACAACCCCTCTAAATCTCCCCTGATAAGGGGAGACTTGGAGCTTTAAGTTTTTTAACTTTCAATACAGCTATAATTTGAGTAAATTATACTGTAAATTTTCTTAAGTTGGTGACATTGAAGAGGGGGTTCGGGACGGAACCCGTTCCCATGGCAAGGAAGTATCCTTGCCAATCCATAATTTGACTACAGGCTTAAAAGCCTAAGTCTCATTAAAACCAATGCAAATTATTTGTGATTATATCCAAATATTTTTTTAGCTTTGCAACTAGCTATTTAAATTATATATAATTTTATCCATTAAATAAAAATTTGTCAAATATATAAAAACTGAAGAGTATGAACTCTTCAGTAGAAAGTTATATATTTTTTGAATTTT
>JAFGUR010000156.1 GCA_016938425.1 Fusobacteriaceae bacterium | reverse complement strand
AAATAGAGATAAAACAAAGTTTATCTCTATTTTTTGTAAATTTTTTCAAATTCATCAAAGTAATTTGGGAAAGTTTTACTGACACACATTGGATCATTTATTTTAACATTTTCTATATTTAATCCTGCCAATGAAAAACTCATAGCCATTCTATGGTCATCATAGGTGTCTATTACTATATTTTTATTGTACTCATTCCAATTTTCTTTAGGATAAATAATTAATCCATCTTCTTTTTCTATAACTTTTGCGCCTAATTTTGTAAGTTCATTATAACATGCTCTAATTCTATCAGTTTCTTTAATACGCATATTATAAACATTTTTAATTTCTGTAGGTCCTTTGGCAAATAATGCCACAACTGATAAAGTTTGAGCTGTATCAGAAATATGTTTCATATCAACTGAAATTCCTCTTACAATATCATTACATGAAACAGTAACAGAATTAGTGTCATTACTTATAACTTCAACACCCATATTTTTAAGAACATCTAGAAATTTTATATCACCTTGAATAGAATCAAGTTTAATATTATTCAATTTTATTTTGCTTTTAGCAATAGCGCTCATTGCAAAAAAATATGATGCAGAAGAACAATCTCCTTCAATTATATATGAATCAATTTTATTATAAGAACTTGGGTTTAGTACAAATTTTTTATAGTCATTATCGATGGTACTAACGCCAAAATCCTCCATCATTTTTTTTGTTATTTCTACATAAGGAATGCTTACTAAATCACCAATAATTTCAAGCTCAATAGGTTTTTTTGAATATGGAGCTGAAAGTAAAATAGAAGTTATATATTGACTAGATTTATCTCCTTTTATTTTAATTTTTCCACCATTTAATCCTTGAGCAATTATTTTAATTGGAGGAAATCCATCTTTTTCCATATATTCAATCTTAACATTTACCTGTTCCAATGCCTCAACTAAATCTCTTATAGGTCTTTCTTTCATTCTCTCAATTCCTGTTAAAACTACTTCTCCAGTACCAGTAGCAATATAAGTTGGTAAAAACCTCATAGCCGTTCCTGCATTTCCTACAAAAAGTTCAACTGCATTCCAAATTCTCTCTTTATTTGGTATAATAAAAACCGTTTTTTCTACTTCGTTGACTTCAATTTTATTTCCTAATTTCTTTAAAGCCTCAATCATATAACGAGTGTCATCGCTAAAAAGCATGTTTTTTAAAAGTGTATTTTTCTCATTTAAAACTGCCAAAATTAATGCTCTGTTACTAATTGATTTGGAACCAGGAATATCAACTTCTACCTCAAAATTATTTTTTCTTTTTACTTCATATACCATTACCGTTCTCCCTTCCTACAACTTTCCAAATATTAAAAATTTCATCTTTTAGTGATTTAGGATTATCTAGTTGAATATAAAATAATTCTTTTAATATTTTAGAAAAATTTTTATTTTGAATATATCCTAAGGAAATTAAATCTTTACCTTTAATTAAAGGTGTAATATTTTTTAATTCTGAATAATAGATATAAATTTTTTGTTGCAAATCTATATTTTTAAAATAGATATATGCTCCTATTTCATTTGGAATTATAGAAAGAATATCATAAATTTGACTATTTTTGAAAGCTTTTTTTAATTTTACTGTAATTTCTTCAATTTT
>JAFGUR010000155.1 GCA_016938425.1 Fusobacteriaceae bacterium | reverse complement strand
TAACCGAGACGGGACAGTAGACGAGAGCTCATACTCCCTGGAAAGAGCGCTCGATTGGGTTTTGAATAACTCTGAGCCAGTTGCTACAGTTTTTGCTGAAAATGCCATAGAAGAATCCACACAAAATTCTGAATCTCAACCTAATAATTTAAATGAAACTATAAATATATCAGAAGACAATGACAATGATAATAACAATGATAATGAAGAAATTAAGGAAGGAAAAAAATCTATGGATAATAAAAAAAAGGTATTTTCTTTTGAGGAAAAGAACTTTAGATTAACAGTATCTAAGTTATTGAAAGAAGCTGAAGAGATTGAAGATCCTTTAGAAAAAAAAGATGAATTAGAAGATATTAAAGAATGGTTTGAAGATGTTGATTTTGCTCCCGAACTTAAACAAGAAGTAGAAGATAAACTTGATGCAGTAGAAACAGAAATTAAAGAAAACGCTAAAAAAGGTTTAAAAACTGATGAGTTATCAGAAAGTCAAAAAACATTAAAAAAGCAGGTTCTTGAATTATCTGAAAATTATACTAGCCTTGATGAAAAGTTTGAAAAGGCTACTGAAATGCTAGATAACATGAAAGCTTATGGTTTAAAGATGAAAGAGCTTTATGAAAATCAGAGAGCAAAAAATAATGGCATGATTACAGCAAAAGAATATAAAGAAGCTGTTGATTATGTAGATACTTTAGAGAAGAAGTTAAAAGAAAATAATGAAGCTATGAAAAAATTATCTACAGAAAATAAAAGTTTAAGAGAGTCTGTTGACGGTTTAAAAAAGGATTTAGATAAAAAAGCTATTTTAGAAAAAGCAAGATTAGATCAAATTAATGTTACCAAAAAGTTTAATGAAGAAAAGCAAAAAGCTAATATTGCAAAAGAAGCTTCTAATATGTTAGAACAGGCCAAAAAAGAATTGGTAGAAAAAGAAGTTACATCTATTAATGTTAGACAGACAGATGCAGTCAAGAATTATTATTTAGATTTATTAGAATCGAATGATAATTATTCTGAATATAAAAATCAGATTTTGGGATGTAAGACAATTTTAGAGGCTCAGACATTTGTAATGAAATTAAACAGTTCTAACCTAGTAGAAAATAAGAAGTCATTAAAAACGCCAATTGTTAATGTTAATGTCAGTTTAAAAGAAAATGTTGAAAACGATACTGAAGAATATGTTTTTAATAGAAAAGAAATAAGAGAAAACTATAAATCTATGTCAGAAATAATGGTAAAAGGATATATTTAATTTAATACACAAAGTACAAAATAAAAAACAAAAAACAAAATATAAAATTTAAGGAGATTATAATTTTATGGCCGCTAAACTTTCCCCTACAAATGGAGTTTCTTACGGAACTAGTTATACAGTAACTGCTGCTGATCAGTCTGCTACTTATGTAGAATTTACAGTTGGTAAAACAGATGCTATTGGTACATATACTCCAGCTACTTTTAATATTGTAGCTGTATTTAATACTAAAAGCTCTGCTAATGCTACTATTGCTAATACCGGTGCAGTTGTTACTTATCCTGCTACTGGCACTGTTAGAATTGCTAATGGTGGATCTTATACTTTGACTGCTGGACAGATTATTGATGTTATTATTCAGAGAGCAAAGGCTACTGTTTAATTAAGTTTAAAGTTTAAAGTTTAAAAGAGCAGGATTAATTTCTTGCTCTTTTTTTATACATACAATTACATAACTATATATTTATGATTACAACAGAAATTGATTGCATTATTCAGGCAAGACTTAATTCTGAAAGATTACCTGAAAAAATATTTTTAGAACTAAACAATAAGTCTATATTAAAACATATTATAGATAGAGTAAAAAAATCTAAATATGTAAGAAATATTATAATAGCAACTAATGATTTTTCTTATGAAAGAATAAAAGATCATTTAAGTTTGAAAAATGTAAAAAGTTTAGAAAGTTTAGAAAAAGAATATAATAATGTAATTGTATTTAAAGGTTCAGATGAAAATGTTTTAGAGAGATATTATTTATGTGCTAAAGAATATAACAGTAAAATAATTTGTAGAGTTTGTGCAGACAGCCCCTATGTAGATATTGAATATTTAGATAAAGCAATAGAGGAACATATATTTAAAAATGTTGATTTAAGTCATTTTTTAGGAATTCCTAAAGGCACAGGGGCCGAAGTTATAAACTTTAATGCTATAAAAATTGCTTATAAAAGCACAAGGGATAAATATGAGAAAGAACATGTAACTCCGTTTTTGTATAAACATAGAGGTCATTTTAATATTCATGAACCTGTATGTAAACCAGAACATTATTATCCAAACATAAATGTAAGTATAGATTATTTACATGACTATAAATATGTGAAAAACATTTATGATTTTTATGGAAAAGAGGATATCTGTATTTCTATAGAAGATATAATAAACTATTATTTGGTGACAGGAAAAAGTAAT
>JAFGUR010000154.1 GCA_016938425.1 Fusobacteriaceae bacterium | reverse complement strand
TCCAATGATATAATACCTTCTGGAGTATGTGTTGACAAGTAAATAGTTTTATTATTTTTTATAAAGTTTCTCACTTCTTCTAAAGTTTTTTTAGCAGCCTCTTTATCTTCAAAAACAACAGATAAATGAGATTTAATTAAAGCCTCATCTGTGTAAGTAACATCTCCATGAATCATATAAAAAATATCTCCCTTTTCAACAATAGCAATAGAATTTCCCTTTGTATGTCCATATGCTGGAATCATGTATACACCTTCAACTATTTTTTGACTATTGTTAAAATTGTAATAACTTCCGCTAGTAAAGTCAACTTTAATAATATTGTCTCCTTGAATTCCCATAATATCCGCTTCTATTCTTGAAATATAAATCTTAGCATTTTTAAATTTTCTTAGCTCTCCAGAGTGATCAGGATGTTTGTGAGTTAAGATTATTATATCGATATCTTCTGGAGTATACCCTAGATTATTTAGAGATTCTATAAAGTTATATTTTTTCTCTCCTGTATAAATTTGCTGATTAGGTTTTTTTTCAAAATCAGGTGTTTCAATAGGAAGGCCTGTATCAACAAGAATAATTTCATTTCCTGTATCTATTAAATAATTTTGCAAACTTGATGGATAAGTTTTGTTAACATCTATTTCCTCCTTATTCATAGTTCCACCCATGGCAAAAGATTGTTTCATTTCTCCATTAACATAAAATTCTAAAGCTTTAATTAGCATAGCTATTCTCCTTTTTGTTTAGTCATTGTTAGTATATTCATAAAAAAATTATAAATCCTTTTTTTAATAAGTATCTTTTTCTTTATTTAGAAGGCTATCAAATTTTTTAAATAAATATAAAAAACAGTATTTTCAATAAATTTAGATATAGAAAATACTGTTTTAATTTTTAAAATTTATGAGAAATACTTAGAATCAGAAACAAAATCGAATTCCAAAACCTGCATTAATTTAATTCTTTCTTTTTCTATAACCCTCTTATCACGAGAATTAAGAGCAACATCAAATTTTGCCAATCTTTCACCTATTTTTTCTCTTTCATCTCCAAGGTTTTCTTCGTACATTCTTTCAGCTCTAAGAAGTAAAAGTTTATTTTCTTCATATTCTCTTGGGTGAATTTTAAGATACGATAGTTCTTTCATTCGTGTTTCAATTTCTTTATCAGTCATATTCAAATTTTGGCCTTTAATCAATATTTTTTCTTTTTCTCCTGTTGTAATTGCTGTAACTTCTACCTCTAAAATAGAATTTATATCATATGTATAAGTTACATCAATAGCCTCTTTCCCAGCTTTGTTTTCAGGAACTTTTACAACTATTTCTCCTAAAAATAAATTATTTTCGGCAAATCGACTTTCGCCTTGTAAAATACTTACTCTAATTTCTTTTTGATTTTCATGTACAGTGTAAAGTCTTTCTGTTCTACTTGCAGGAATAACCGTATTTCTCTCTATAATTGGGAAAAAATATCCATTTTGGAAGTAATTTTCTCTAACTTCTTTAACAACTTCTGTTCCTAGAGTAAAAGGACATACATCAGTTAAAATTACTTCTTTTATTTCATCTTTTCTTTCTTTAATGGCTCCTTGAACAGCAGCTCCAAGAGCAACAGCTTCATCAGGATTTATCGAAGTATTAGGTTCTTTTTTAAATAATTTTTTTACAAATTCTTGAACTAAATATAATTTTGTTGCTCCACCAATTAAGATAATTTGGTCAATTTCTGAAACCTTTAATTTTGCATCTAACAAACTTCTTTTTATTGGTTTTTCCATTCTTTCAAATAGAGGTTTACATTTTTTTTCAAAAATATTTAAATCAATTTTCAAACTTAGAATTTCTTCTCCAATTTTACATGACATTGTAGAATTTTTGTCTTTATTTAAATTCTCCTTACAAATTTCAGCTTGTTTTTTTATATGCACTAAAGTTTTATAATCTAAATTTAGTAAATCCAATTTTTTATCTTCTAAGAACATCTGAACAAGAACATCTGTGAAATCTTCGCCACCTAAAAAATTATCTCCAGCAACTGCATGAACTTCTAAAATATTTCCAAAAAGTTCAAGGATAGATACATCAAAAGTTCCTCCACCTAAGTCAAAAACTAAAAACTTTGAGTCACTAGAACTTTTATATAATCCATATGCAATGGCAGCAGCAGTTGGCTCACTAATTATTCTTTCTACTTTTAATCCTGCTAATTCTCCTGCCCTCTTAGTTGCTCTTCTTCTGTCATCATTAAAATATGCTGGAACACTTATTACAGCTTCTGTAATTGGTTCTCCTAAAAAGGCTTCTGCATCTTCTTTTAAAGTACGTAATATAAATGAAGATAATTCTTCAGCAGTAAATTTTTTATTTCCCAATTCAAATTTTTTATCTGTTCCCATGTCTCTTTTAAAAACACTAACACTACTTTCTGGAAATAATAGCATTCTTTCTTTTGCAGTTTTTCCTATAAAAAGTTGGTCATTTTCATCAATGCTTATAATTGAAGGAGTCAAATGTTCTCCTAATCTATTAGGAATTATTTTAGGACCATCCTCAGTAAAATAACTGACTAAGCTATTTGTTGTCCCTAAATCAATACCAATTATCATTTCTATCCTCCTAAATTTTCTCTTTTAAAATTTCTAGTTTATAAATAAGTTCTAAGTCGTTTAAATGAATATCAAAAGCTTTTTGATAGCTTTCATATGCTTTTTTATATTGTCCGAAACTTTCTTGTATTTTTGCTTCTATAAGAAGGTCTTCATAACAAAAACACATTGTACAAAATGAACAAAGAACTGATTTTTTCATTATATTTTGATAATATTTTGCCTTTTCTAAATCTCCACTTGCTAAATACCAAAAAGCAATAGAGTAATAAGTAGCTTTTGCACTACTAGGGTCTTTAGCATATTCTTCAATAGAATTATGGTTTCTTTCAATATATAGGAAAATATTATCTGTATATTTTTTTAATTCTTTTTTGAAATCCAAAATATATAAAACTTCTATTAAAGTGTTTATTATTCCATGAATATTATCTTTATAAAAATCTTCCTTGTCTTTTTCTAAATCAATTCCTTTATATAAAACTTCTAAAGCTTTTTCAAAGTTTTTTAAATAATAAGCGTAATATTCTCCTAAAAATTGTAATGCTTTTACATTTTCACCATATTCATTTATTAGAATATCTATATATTTATTTAAATTTTTACTATCTCCAAAACTTGAAAAAAATCTTGAAATACCTGTTTTTTGAGATTTTAAAAGAGCATAAATTTTCGCCAAACCAATTAAGCATTTAACTTTACCATCTTCTTCTTGAACATTTTTGTAAGTATCTTCAAGTAATTTAATTGATTCATTTACTTTTCCAGACCTTATAAATATTTTATTCATGTCTTCATAGTCTACAATTGGCCAATAATCATTTTTTGATTCTTCATAACATTTATTAAATAAGATTGCTCCTTCTTCTTTTTTCCCCAAGCACGTTAAAACTCTAGCTTTAAGTTGAGAAACTTCCAATCTACCAGAATCTTTTAATTGATTATTAATGATTTCATAAGCTTTATTATACTCTTCTATGTGATGATAAGCAATTGCTTTTTGATAGAATAAAAATTCAATATCTTTCAAATCACCTTTATCATTTTCAATTTCTTTATAAAAATTATCGATTTTTTCAATTACAGCTAAACTTTCCTCTTTATCTTTAGCTTTTAATCTTTCAACAACTAATTTTTGGAATTTGATTTCATTACTTATAACTTCATTAGCTTCTGAGTCTAAAATTATATTTAATGCATCTTCATACATATCAAATTTTAAATAAACTTCTATTGCGAGTAAATAAGGTTCAGGATACATTGCATAAATGTCTGTCAAATTGTAGTAATCATCAATTACATCTTGATTTAGGTCTAAGTGGAAACTACATTTTTGTCTATAGAAATATGCATAATAACAATTTCTATCTAATTCTATAATTTGACTACATAAGTCAATACAAGTTTTATATTCTCCAATTTCAGTTAAAATATATGCTTTTCTTAACATTGAACCGATTTTCCAGTACTGAACTTTGTCTACTTCAATAGCTTTGTCAATAAATTCTAAAGTTTTCTTTAAATCTTCTTCTTTTTTATTGTTATTAATATAATTATCATAGTGACAATCACTTATTAATGCATAAACTGCGCTTAATCTTTTTATTCTTTCTTCATATTTAGGGGCTGTTTCATCCATTTTCAAAATTTCTTCTAGCCATTTATTTAAAATAGGGTAGGCATTTTTATAGTCTTTTAAAAAACAATAAGTTCTCCCTAATAAATTATAATATTTATAGGGTTCTACATTCTCAAAATTGATAGATTTTACTGCTTCCAATCCTTCTTCAAATTTATCATTTTGAATATAACTCCAAGCAAGTTCTTCTTTTTTATCATCACTAATTAGATTTTTTTTGAAGTTTTCTTCATATTTTTCAATAATTAATTCATTAGCTTTTCTCATTTCTTGATTAACTAAATTATCATTAGGATACAATTCTAGAAGTTTATAAAATACTTCTTTTGCATTTTTAAAATCTTCTTTTTTTACATAGTAAGATGCCATTATTCTGTGAGCGCTATAATGAGGAGGGTAATTTTCTATAAGTTTTTTACACATTTCAAAAGCTTCTTCATATTTCCCAACTTTAAAGAAAACTTCTGCAATATAATACTTAATATAATCATCTTCTAAATTTTTTGAATCTAGTTCTAATGCTAATGAAAGTGCTTTATCCAAGTCTTCTTTCCATAAAAAATATCTCATAAGTTCTGTATCAATTGCTTCAGAATGTAAATCTATACTCTTTAATTCTTCTAAGATATTTTCAACTTCTTCATAGTTTCCTGAACCATTCATAGTCATTAGTCTATCAGAAAGATTAATATATTTATCGATATCAGCATAAGGATCTCCATGCAATAAATTGAACTTAAACCAACCTTTATAACTTGGTTCTTTTACAATATAATTTACAAAATTTTCAGGATATTTTTCATAAAGATCTTCTCTCATTTCATTAAAATCATAAGTTTCTTCTATAAATTCCCAAACATCTTTTGGTAACCAATAATAATCCATTAGAAAAGTAATAAAAGAATCTTTAATTTCTTCTGTAAAATCGAAATCATGACAGACCTCATCATCAAATAAATTTCTCCAAGATTCTACATTTCTACGAGTTTCTAAATTATTATAGACATCTTTTACTTTGTTAATCCATTCTGTAACTTTATCATCATTTATCTTTATTCCTTTTGTAATAGAATTTATAGCTTCTTCATAGGCTTCCCTAAGAATTTTAAATTCTTCAGGATTATCCTCTGGGTTAACATCTACAAGCTTTTTTCTATATGCACCTTTTATTTCATCTAAATCATTTGTTGCCTTAATTCCTAAAATTTCAAAAAAATTCACTAAATTGACCCCCTTAAGTATAAATCTTAGTTTGTTGCAAAATTCCAACACCTTTATTTTACTTAGATAAAAAACTACATTTTTTATGTAATCCTCCTCTCCACCTTCGGTGGGGAAAGAGAGGTGGAATCGGGGTGGAGCCCGAATCCACGGCAAGGAAGGATCCTTGCTAATTCATAATTCGACTAAAGACTTAAAAGCCTAAGTCTCATTAAAACCAATAAAAATCTTATTTGTATTATTTTTAACTGTGTATAATATTTTTTTAGTTTTGTAATTAGCGTATAAATCTTATTAGTTTAATGTAAAACTCCAATGCTATTATTTTACTTATATAAAAAACAATATTTGCTAAGAAAATTCTCTCGATACTCTTCTAAAACCAATTATTAAAAATAGATAATTTATTAAAAAACAATAAAATTCCCATGACTATCATTAATATTCCACTTATAATTTGAATTTTTTCAATATATTTATTAACTATTTTTAATTTTTTATACAATTTATCAATAAATAAACCAATAAAAATAAATGGAATTCCTAAGCCTAAAGAGTAAAAGAATAAATATAAAGTCCCTTTTAGTATAGATGAAGAAATTGCAGCCATTGAAAGAACAGTACCTAAAATTGGTCCTGTACAAGGAGACCAACCTACTGCAAAAATCATTCCAATAAATAAAGCTATATACCATTTATTGCTTTCAAAGTTTATATTTAGTTTTCTATCTTTTAATAAGTAATTAGACTTAAAAATACCAGTCATATGAAGTCCAAATATAATAATTATAACTCCTAAAAATTTAAATAGAAATTTACTTGTCAAAATATTCCTTGCAATATTTCCAAAATAACTAATAATTAAAGACATAATTATAAAGATAGTAGTGAATCCTAAAATGAAAAATAATATATTCCTCATAATAATCTTCTTATTTTTAGGATTGATGTTTTGATAATCTTCCATAGAAACTCCACTAATATATGATATAAAAACAGGTATTAACGGAAATGTGCAAGGAGAGAAAAATGCAAATAATCCTCCTAAAAAAGATATCAATATTGGAATTAAATCTAAATATTGATAAAGGAACATTTCTAAATTCATTTATTTACCTACTTTAGGAAATTTATATTTAGTCCAATCAATTCCACCAACAATTTTATCAATAATTATCCCATCTTTATTTATTATGTATGTTGTAGGTATATTTTTTATTAAATAAGTACTCACAGTATCTCCTTTTTTATCATGAAATACAGGGAAAGTATATTTACCATCTTTAATGAATTTTTTTACATTTGCAGTAGAATCTTCATCAATAGATACAGCTAAAATAGTAATATCTTTTTTATTTTTAACCCAAACTTCTTCTAGATAAGGCATTTCAGCTCTGCAAGGTGGACACCAAGTAGCCCAGAAATTTAAAAGAACAGTTTTCCCTCTATAATCTTTTAAATTTACAGTTTTACCATTTAAATCAGTAATTTTGATATTTGGAGCTTCATTTCCTTTTTGTATTCCTACTTTTGCTTTAACAGTTGTTGAATATGAAAGAGTTGATATTAAAAATAATGCTGACAAAATTAAAATAAATTTTTTCATAATTTACACTCCTTTAATATATTTTCTTAAATATTATAATAAACTAATGTTAAAGTCAATAGAAAAGGTATGATTTTCTTTATATTTCTAATTCTTTAAATATTTTATTTATAATCTTTCCATTGAGGTAAAATTTGTTTATTAATAACTGATTTTTTAACATCTGTATAATATAAAATTTTCTTTTTTATATGATTATAGTCTTTTTTTAATCTTTCTAAATCTTCAATAACTTTTTTTTCTTGATTGGATAATAAAGAAATTATATCATCAATTTTGTTATACTCATCATCTTCAAAATCAAAAAATTGTTTTATTTTTTCAAGAGACATTCCTGTATTTTTAAAACAGGAAATAGCTTTTAATCTATTAATGTGACTTTCTAAAAATATTCTTTTTCCCACAGAAGTTCTTTCAACTTTTGTAAGTATTCCAATTTCTTCATAATATCTTATAGTAGAATTAGGAATGTTAAATAGTTCAGAAACTTCTTTTATAGTATATGTCTTCATAAATTTCTCCTTAATATGGATTTTCTTCTTGACTTCAAGTATACTTTAAGTAGTATATTTTGTAAATATAAAGGTTATTTGAAAAAATTCCTGTATTCTCTTTAAATACAGAATTAAATTTTATTTTTTTAAATAACCAATAAAAATAATAGGGGGCTATCATGTATCAAGCAAATGAAAATCGTTATAATTTAATGGATTTTAAAAAAAGTGGTGAGAGTGGTCTAAAATTACCGATAGTATCTTTAGGATTTTGGCATAATTTTGGTGATATTTCTAATTTTGATAATATGAAAAAAATGTGCTTTACTGCATTTGATAATGGAATAACTCATTTTGATTTAGCTAATAATTATGGGCCAGAACCAGGAAGTGCTGAAAAAAATACAGGACGAATTTTAAAAGAAAATTTTAATAGTTATAGAGATGAATTGATAATATCAACTAAAGCAGGATATGATATGTGGGAAGGACCATATGGAAATTTTGGAAGTAGGAAATATCTTTTATCAAGTTTAGATCAAAGTTTAAAAAGACTTCAATTAGATTATGTAGATATTTTCTATCATCACAGAATGGATCCAGAAACTCCTTTAGAAGAGACTATGGGGGCGTTAAATCAAGCAGTAAAGAGTGGTAAGGCTTTATATGCTGGACTATCTAATTATGATGGTGAAACAATGGAAAAAGCTAGTAAAATATTGAAAGACTTAAATTGTCCATTTATTATTAATCAAAATGCTTACAATATACTTAATAGAACCATTGAATTAAATGGTCTTAAAGAAAAAGCTGTTTCAGAAAAAAAAGGAATAATTGCTTTTAGTCCTTTAGCTCAAGGACTATTGACCAATCGTTATTTAAATGGCATTCCAGCAGATAGCAGAGTTTATACAGATGGTAGATTTTTAAAAAATTCTCAAATTACTGAAACTAAAATTAAAAAAATTAAAGAGCTTAATGATATTGCAGAACTTAGAGGAGAATCTTTAGCTCAAATGGCTTTAAAATGGGTTTTAAAAGATGATATAGTTACAAGTGTATTAATAGGAGCTTCAAAGGTAGAACAGATTTTAGATAATTTAAAAGTTTTAAAAAGTAGTCCTTTTTCTGATACTGAATTAAAGAAAATTGATGAAATAACAAAAGATTTTTATTAATTGATTTAGGATAATTATAATATTAAGATAAAAAAATAGATTAGAACAGGTTATAAAAAATATCTGTTCTTTTTTATTATCACTAATTAAAGAAATTTTCATCATTAATCTTAAGAAACAAAAAACTTATATATGAATTAGTTTGGGAGTAATTAAGTATTAGATTTAATTTGATAAAAGTCCAATTTATTTATAAAACTCTAGACGAAATATGTATAAAAATGTTAAAATACATGGAAAAATACATTTTATATATTTATGAAAGGATTTATATGACTTATTTACAAACATTGTATGGCATTTTTATTGAGGGTGCAAGATATAAATATATATTGCAAGGCTTAGGATTCAGTGTGGGAGTTACTGCATTATCGGCTGTTATTGGGCTTATACTTGGAATATTTTTTGCATTGTTAAGATTATCAAAAATTAAGGTATTAGAATATGTAAGTATTGGGTATGTGGACTTAATCAGAGGTACTCCAGCAGTTGTTCAATTAATGATTCTTGCAAATATAGTATTTGTAGGGCAATATTTAAGTAAAACGCCAGTGCTTATAGTTGCAGCACTTGCCTTTGGAATAAATAGTGGTGCGTATGTAACGGAGATTATAAGAGCTGGAATTGAGAGTCTTGATAAAGGGCAAATGGAAGCAGCAAGAAGTTTAGGAATGAATTATAGATTATCAATGATAGAAATTATATTGCCACAAGCAATAAAAAGAATATTACCAACTTTAGTAAGTGAATTTATCACTTTACTAAAAGAAACTTCTATAGTTGGATTTATTGGAGGAGTTGATTTATTAAGATCAGCTAATATAATAACATCGCAAACTTATAAAGGAGTAGAGCCTCTGTTGGCTGTTGGATTAGTTTATCTAATATTAATAGGAATATTTACAAAAATTATGAGGATAGTTGAAAGGAGCTTGAAAGTAAGTGATTAAGGTAGAAGATTTACATAAAAGTTATGGTAAAAATGAAGTTTTAAAAGGAATCACTAAACAAATCAATAAAGGTGATATTGTTGCTATTATTGGTCCATCAGGAAGTGGAAAATCTACTTTTTTAAGATGTATAAACTTGTTGGAAACTCCTACAAAAGGTAGTGTTTTTGTAGAAGGAGAAAATTTAAGTGATAAGTCAACTAATTTAGATAGAGTTAGACAAAGGGTTGGAATGGTTTTTCAACATTTTAATTTATTTCCTCATAAAACAGTTTTAGAAAATTTAACGGTTGCTCCTATAAAATTAGGGTTAAAAAATTTAGATGAAGCTAATGAAATTGCAATGAAATTACTTGAAAAAGTTGGGTTAAAAGAAAAAGCAAATGAATATCCAAATAGATTATCTGGAGGGCAAAAACAAAGAATAGCTATAGCTAGAGCTCTTGCAATGGAACCACATATTATGTTGTTTGATGAGCCAACTTCGGCACTTGATCCTGAAATGGTAAAAGAAGTTCTTGATGTTATGAGAGATTTGGCAAAAGAAGGAATGACTATGCTAATAGTAACACATGAAATGGGATTTGCTAAGAATGTTGCAAATAGAGTATTTTTTATGGATCATGGGTACATACTAGAAGACAGTACTCCAAATGAATTATTTGAAAATCCTAAAAATGAGAGAACTAAAGAATTTTTAGATAAAGTTTTAAATCATTAGAATTTGAAAAATAAGGTATATGAAAATCCTATTTCTATTAAGTATTTTTAGAAATAGGATTTTTAATTTTTTTAAGCACGACTTCTTTTCATAACTAAAAGTCTTTGAATTACAATGAATATACAAAGTAAAGCACCTAATGCAATTTTTGTCCACCAAGAACTAAGGGTTCCATCAAACATAATTATTGTTTGGATAAGACCGTAAATCATAACCCCAAAAAATGTTCCAGCCATCATTCCGATTCCACCAGTTAACAATGTTCCCCCAATAACTGCTGAGGCAATAGCATCCATTTCTACTCCGTTAGCATGAAGTCCATATCCTGATAACATATAAAAACTAAAAACAACTCCTGCAATCCCAGAATATATTCCACTTAATGTATAAACCATTATTTTTGTTTTTGCTACTGGAAGACCCATCATTTTTGCAGATTGTTCATTTCCACCAATAGCATAAACATTTCTTCCAAACTTTGTAAAATGAGCTATATATATTGAAATTCCTAGCATAATAAATGCGAGAATAACATTAACATTTATAAAAGATTCTCCTAAAAAAGGTAATGAAATTTGAGATATTTTTGAATAAAATTCATTATCAATAATAATAGTATCTCCATTAATTATATATGTTAACCCTCTTGCAAAATACATTCCTGCTAAAGTAACGATAAAAGGTTCTAATTTCATATATTGAATAAACATTCCATGAGCAAATCCAATAGCTCCTCCAGCTGCTATAACAATTGGAATAACAATAAATGGAGATATATTTTTCTGTAATAAACTTGCAGAAAGCATACACACTAAAGCGATAACAGCCCCTACTGAAAGGTCAATTCCTCCAATAATTAAAACAAATGTCATTCCAAGAGCTGTAATTAAAAGAAATGCATTGTCAATAAAAAGATTCATTATAACACTCATAGAGAAAAAACCTTCAAACTTTATAGAAGATATTCCAAATAGAGCTGAAAAAATTAACAAAGTTATAATTAAAGTAAGATATTGCGGTTTAATTTTATTTTTCATAAAGAATCCTCCTGAACTTTAATTTCTTTTACAACCTCTTCTTTTTTCTTTATATTATTTCTATTTTTTATTAAGGCTTTAATTTCTTCTGATTGAATAAAAAATATTCCTATAATTACTAGAGATTTAACAAAAGTCATTACATACGGAGAAACACCTATTGAGTACATAGTGGTTGTTAAACATTGAATTGTTATTGCTCCAACAATACTTCCAGGTAAGTAGAATCTTCCTCCTTTTAGTGAAGTTCCTCCAATAACAACTGCAAGAATACCATCAAGTTCCATAAAAAGCCCTGCGTTATTTGCATCTGCACTTTTTACATTAGAAGCAATTAAAAGGCCAGCTATTCCAGCACATAAGCCGCTAAAAACATAAGTTAGAAATTTTATTTTATTTACATTTATTCCTGCAATTTTACTTGAAACAGAATTACACCCAATTGATTCTATAAATAGCCCTAGTGCTGTTTTTTTAAGAACTATCATTGTTATTATGAAAACAAAGGAAGCTATATATATTGAAAATGGGAGTCCTAATATATATCCATTACTTCCTAGAAAAAAGAAAGCAGGATATTTTATATATAATATTTGACCATCAGTGATAAGCTGTGCAATTCCTCTACCAGCCACCATTAATATTAAAGTGGCAACTACCGGTTGGACACCAATTTTTGCTACTAAAATACCATTCCATGCTCCAAATAGCATTGAAACTAAGAGAGAAATTCCAATTGCTAGAAAAATTCCAATTGCTGGAGTTTCACTTTCAGCAAACAAAGCTGCAGCCACAGCACCAGATATTGCAACAACAGCACCCACAGAGATATCTATTCCTCCACCTCCAGTTGCAATAACTAAAGTTAGTCCTATTGCTAATAAAACTAGATAAGTAGAACGGTTTAGGACGTCAATAAGACTCCCGAAAAAATGACCATCTTTAATAGTAATGTTAAAGAAAGACCTATTAAATAATAAATTAAATAAAATTACAATTCCTAAAATTACTAGTGGTAAAAATATTCTGGATTTAGTTATTTTTTCTATTTTCATAATCCCTGCCCTCCTGCTATAGTTTTCATAATAGAATTTTCTGAAATTTCATTAGAAATTAATTCATTTACAATAACTCTATCTCTCAATACTTTCACTCTGTTACAACACCTAACCATTTCTTCTAATTCTGATGAAATAAATAGTATCGACATTCCTTTTTCAGCTAACTCTACAATTAATTTTTGTATCTCAGCTTTTGCACCAATATCTATACCTCTTGTAGGTTCATCTAAAATTAGTAAGTCTGGCTCTGTTATAAGCCATCTTGCAAGTAAAACTTTTTGTTGATTTCCTCCACTAAGGTTTTTAATAAGTTGTTCAGGGCCAGATGTTTTTATATTTAAAAGTTTTATATATTTATCAGCAATTTCTTCCTGTTCTTTTCTCGATATGTTGTTTAATAACCCTTTTTTAGCTTGAAGAGCTAAAATTATATTCTCTCTAACACTCAAATTATCTACTATTCCCTCAGTTTTTCTATTTTCAGAGCAAAAAGATAATCCATGTTTAATTGCATTTATTGGATTTTTAATATTAACTTTTTTCCCTTTAATTTTTGTAGAACCATTATCATTTTTATCAATACCGTAAAGTAGTCTAGCTATTTCAGTTCTTCCAGAACCTAATAATCCGGCAAGGCCTAAAATCTCACCTTTAAAAATATTAAAATCAAAGCTATCTATAACTCCTTTATTAGAAATATTTTTTGCATCTAGAAATATTTCTGAGATTAAAGTTTTATCTTCTTTATTTTGATTTATATTTTCTAGTTGATCAAATTCTTTTCCAATCATTTTAGCAACTAACTGAACTCTTGGAAGTTCTGTAACACTATAAGAACCAACTAATTCACCATTTCTTAATACAGTAATTCTGTCAGACACTCGGTAAACTTGATCCATAAAATGTGTAACAAAAACAATGGCTATTCCTTGTTCTTTTAATTTTCTCATCGTTTCAAATAATTCTTCTACTTCTTCACTATCTAAACTAGATGTAGGTTCATCTAAAATTAAAACTTTAGCATCAATATCTACTGCTCTTGCTATTGCAACCATTTGTTGAATAGCAACTGAATAAGAATCAAGTGTTCGTGTAACATCTATATCAATATTGATTTTCTTAAGGCTTTCTTTAGCTTTTTTATTAATAGTTTTCCAATCAATAAACCCTTTTTTTATAATTTCTCTTCCAATATATAGATTTTCTGCTACTGATAAATTTGGGCAAAGATTAACTTCTTGATAAACAGTACTTATTCCTAATTCTTGCGCCTCTTTAGTAGAATTTGCGACTATTTCCTTTCCTTCTAAAAAAACTTTTCCCGAATCTATACTTTCTACACCAGTTAATACTTTAATCAATGTAGATTTCCCCGCACCATTTTCTCCCATTAATGCATGAATTTCACCTTCATAGAGAGTTAAATCTACATTAGAAAGAGCTTTTACTCCAGGGAAACTTTTGTATATTCCTTTCATTTCTAGAACTTTTTTCATTAACAATCCCTCCTTTTTTTCAAGTATTCATTTTCCTAAATTTTATAGTCTCGCAAGCACAAGAAAAGTGCTTTGCTACATTTTTCTTTATACTATTACATTAAGATTTATAATTTTATATAAGTATAAAAAAACCGCTAGGGAAAAATCCTTAGCGGTATCCTTAGTATTTGATTAGTATTTTCTTTTAGGAAGTTCTTTTTTAGCAGTATTCATTCTATAAATTCCTTCATTTGATTTTATCCATTTAGGAACTGATTGTCCTGCTGCAAGTTTTTTAGCAGTATCCATAATTTGAGGACCTAGTAATGGATTACATTCAACAGTAACATTAGCTTTTCCTGCTGCCATAGCTTCAAATATTCCTCTTACACCATCAATAGATACTATTTTAATATCTACTCCTGGTTTTAACCCAAATTCTTCAATAGCTTGAATTGCTCCAAGAGCCATGTCATCATTGTGTGCATATAAACCATTTATTTTATTTCCATATTTTTTAAGGAAAGATTCCATAACTTCTTTACCTTTTGCTATTGTAAAATCTCCTGATTGAGAAGCTAGCATTTTAATATTTGGAGATTTAGCAATTTCATCAGCAAAACCTTTTAATCTATCAACTTGAGCAGATGAACCAACAGTTCCTTGAAGCTCAACTATATTTCCTTTTCCATTAAGAAGTTTAGCCATTTCTATAGCAGCGTTTTTTCCTTCTAAAGGGAAATCTGATCCTACGAAAGTAGCATATAAACTTTGATCTTTTACTTTAATAGTTCTATCAACAATTATTACAGGAATTTTAGCTTTTTTAGCTTCTTGTAAAACAGTGTCCCAACCAGATTCAACAACTGGTGCAAGGGCTATAACGTCAACTTTTTGAGCTATAAAACTTCTGATTGCTTTAATTTGGTTTTCTTGTTTTTGTTGTGCATCTGAAAACTTAAGTGTTATGCCCGCTGCTTTAGCTGCAGATTTTACAGAAGCTGTTTCTGCTGTTCTCCATCCACTTTCCGCTCCAATTTGTGCAAAACCTAAAACAATTTTCTTTGTTGCTCCGTTTGCTGCCACACTAAATAACATAATACCCATTAATGCTGTAAGCAAAATTTTGCTTATTTTCATATTCAATTCCTCCTTGTTTTTATTTGCCTTTCGGCTATTCCTATTACGAGTATACTATTATAATTTATCAAAATAAATGGACTTTGATACTTATTTGGTTTGTTTTTATACTTTTATTTTGGATTTAGAACAAAATTAAGAATTTTTCTTAAATTCACTAGGAGTTAAACCAGTATTTTTTTTAAATATATAACTAAAATAATGGGAGTCAGGATAGCCAATTTTTTCTGAAATTTCATATGTTTTTAGTGTTGTAGAATTTAAAAGTTCTTTAGCTTTTTCAATTCTTATTTTAATAAGAAAATCTGTAAAGGATTCTCCAGTGGAGTTTTTAAAAATACTACTGAAATGATTTGGGCTTACGTGGATATTATAAGCAACTAAATTTAATGATAAATCTGGGTTTGATAGGTTTTTTCTTATAAAACTTTTAGCTTCTTCAATAATGGCTCCATATTTATCAGTTTTATGATTTTCTCTAAAATTTATTACTTTAAAAAAAATATCTCTTATTGCTTCTTTTAGACGATTATCATTATGGGTTTCAATACAAAAAAATTCTATGTCTTTAATTTCAGGAAAAATATCTTCCAATTTCACTTCTCCAATATTTTTTAGAAATTTGGATGTACTCATAAATAAATTCATGAATATGTAGTAAGTATAAATGTAAGAGTTTATAGAGGATTCATTAAGATTTTTAACATAGTTATTTACAAAACTATCTATTTCAGTTAATTTCCCAAATTTGAAAAAATCTTCAATAATTTCATTATCATTTTTATAAAACTCTTGAATATTTTCACCTTTATTTTCAAAAGTTTTTAATAATTCTTTTTCTAGTATATATTTTTCATAAGTTAAAACTTTTTCTTCCTTTTCTTTTATTATTTTTTCAGAAATTTGACTTAATGAATTTAATAATTTTTTAGCAGAAAAAGGTTTTAGTAAATATTCATCTGCTCCAATTGAGATAGCTTCTCTTGCAAAATCAAATTCATCATAACCTGTTAAAACTATTATTTTTATAGATGGATTTTCTTCTTTTATAATTTTGCTCATTTCTAACCCGTTCATAAATGGCATTTTAATGTCTGTAATAATTATATCTGGCATACATTCTCTAATTAATGTTAGTGCTTCCTCCCCATCTTTTGCAGTCCCAGAAAATTCATAACCAGCTTCTTCCCAATTAATATTTTTTTTCATTCCTTCTCTTAAAATTTCTTCATCTTCTACTATAAAAACTTTATGCATTTTTCACCTCACCATAGGAATTTTGATACTTACTTTTGTTCCCTCTTGCCAAGTACTGTCAATATTCAAACCATATTCTTCTCCAAAATATAATTTTATTCTTTCATTCACATTATTAATTCCAAACCCTTTTTGAATGTTAATATTATTTTCATTTTCTTCCATAGATTCTGGTTTTAAAAGAGTTTTCCTAATCTCTAAAAGTTTGTTTTCTTCTATGCCTATTCCGTTATCTTCTACCACAATTTCAATTTCATCTTCATTTTTCATAAAAGCACTTATTTTTACACTTCCACCATTTTTTTTATTTTTAATTCCGTGATAAATAGCATTTTCCACAATAGGTTGAAGTGTTATTTTTATTATTTTTTCGCTAAGAATTCTTTTATCAATATTGAAACTATAAGACAAAAGTTCTCCATATCTCATTTTCTGTATAATTAAATAATTTTTACAATGCTCAATCTCTCTTTCTAAGTTAATTATATCAGCCCCTTTACTAAGAGAAATCCTAAAAAATCCAGAAAGAGCACTAACTATATCAATTATTTTCTCTTTATCTCCACCTTCAGCCATCCAAATTATTGCGTCCAAAGAATTATATAAAAAATGTGGATTTATTTGAGCTTGCATTATGTTCAGCTCAGCTTTTTTCAATTTTTCATGTTCTTTGTTATTATTGTCTATTAAAATTCTAATTTTTTTAATCATTTTATTAAAACTTTTTCCTAAATCAGAAAACTCATTTGTACCTTTAAAGTCTACTTTGGCCTCTAAATCTCCTTTTTCTGCAGATAGCATCTGATTTTTAAGAGTTATAATTGGTCTAGTGATTATATCAGTTAAAAAAGTAAAAAGAATAAGGCTTAATAATAAGCAAATCTCTATCATATTCATAGTCAAATTTTTTATATTATAAGCTTCTTTCATTATTTCACTAACAGGAACTTCACCAAATATTCTCCAGCCAAAAGCAAGATTTTCAGGGATATCACTAACTATAAGGTATTTAACACCCGAAAGAATTTGAATGGTGCTTCCTTTTTTCTTATTAAAAATTTCATACCATTTATAGTCACTAACGTGGTCTACATATTGTTTTGAAGGATTAAAAATAAGCATATTTGATTTATCAAGAATGTAAAATTTTCCACTTTCTCCCACAGTAGCTTTATTACAAATTTTTTCAAAAATTGATGTGTCAAAATCAACAGCAATTATTCCTAAAATTTCTCCAGTTTCCGTGTCATTTATTGTAGTTCCAAAGGATATTATGTTACCAATATTTTTGCAAAGTAAATATTCTGAAGTATAATTTGGCAAAACCATGATTTTTTTTGATTCTTTAGTTATTTCATTATATATAGGATTTGCCTCAAATTGGGCTTGTTCAAGGCTGTATATACCTTTTTTTTCACTTATTACTCTTCTATTTTTACCTATTATATAGATGTCTAAAATATTCTCATTATGCTTATAAGCATTCCGATAAGCTTTAAAAATTTCTTGAATATTTTCGTAATTATAATTATTCTTTTTATCAAATAAAACTTGTCTAATGCTTTTATGATTCCCAATTTCTAAAAAGATTTCGGTTTCACTGAATATGCTCCTAACATCAGAGCTAAGTTGTTCTGTTGTTTTCATTGCAGATTCTATTGTTAGTTTTGAAATAGTATTTTTCGCTTGATAATAAGAAAAGGTTCCAACTACAATAATTGGAACAGTTGTTAAAATAAAAAATATAATAACTAATTTTATTTTTATTGTAAAATTAATTTTCATATATCCCCCTAATTTGTTTGAAAAATTCAGTATATTAAAACTAATAAAGAATTTTAATGCTTTTATTATAAAGTTAGAAATTTTTTAGAAGTATTAGAGTAACTTATTTATTTTCTTGTTCGTATAAATTGTTTTAATGGAATAAATGATTTTGCAAAGGTTTTAGCCAATATTTATAAAAATTAGAATTAAAAATCAGTAGGTATCCAGAAAAGATAGACTTTTTCAAGTAGAGCAACACTATAAAGATACCTTTTGTTCTGAAAAAAGTCAAATTTAATTCGCAATTTTTTTCATTTTATATATATTTTTTTCTGCTTTTTTCAGAAATACGATTAGGTATGAAGAGTGTGGTGAATAAAATAAAAGCACAAAGCTCTTAATAATGAACTTTGTGCTTTTATTTTAAGTTTGCAAAAAATTGGTTAGAATATATCACAAGTTAAATATAAGTTATTTCTCTATTTTATCAAGAATGGAGAGCAAATAATTTTTACTTAAAGGTGGAATTATTATATGTGTACTGTCAAAATATTGAAAATCATTTTTCATTATTTCAGCTATAAATTTTTTATAATCATAAAATCCGTCTATTACTTTTTTTTCTGAAAATATAAAAAATTGAATAGTAAACTCATCTATATTTAAATTAAGTAAGTTAAAATTTAGAAAGAATTTCCCATCTATTGGGAAAATACTTAAACATTCATCTGTTAATGTATAATTTGCAATATATTTATCATTTATTTGGTTTTTATAAATAGTTGGTTTCGAATAGTAGCAATCTATATTTTGTTTACTATTTAAGAATATTTCAAATTCTTTTAAAGGTGAAGAGTTTAAAAAAAATTCTTTTTCTTTATTAGATATAGTTAAAGGCCACATAGCAGCAGTATATATAATATATTCATCTTTACTTTCTTCACATTGTTTTTTTAGAGTATTCAAGCTAAATTCTATAACTGTTTCTTTTTGCTCTAAAAATTCATTATATTTATATCTTTTATTTTCTTCAACAAAATATATTTCTATATTTTTAAGTTGAGTATTAAGTTCTTTAACTATATTATAAAAATCGTTAATTTCTTTTTCTGAAGTTGGGAGATTAATTTGTATTTCAATAATACTTTTATTAATTTTTTGATAATTAATAAAAATTCCTCT
>JAFGUR010000153.1 GCA_016938425.1 Fusobacteriaceae bacterium | reverse complement strand
TGAAAGAAGGATTTTTATGAATTTTTTAGATTTTTTTGGCTATTTATCATCAGTAATAATTTTAATTTCTTTAACTATGAGTTCCATAATTAAATTAAGGGTTATTAATACTTTTGGATCATTATTATTTACAATTTATGGATTTATTGTAGGCTCTATTCCTACTGCCTTTTTAAATCTTGGAATTGTAATTATAAATATTTATTATTTATATAAAATTTTAAAAAAAAAGAACGAATTTAAACTAATTGAGACTACTTCTGACTCAGAATCTTTTAAACATTTTTATGATTTGAATAATAAAGAATTAAAAGAAATTTTTGGGAATTTTTCTATTAATAAGGAAGATAAGATTTTCTTTATGACAAGAAATCATAATACTGCTGGAATTTTAATTGGAGAAATGGAAAAGGAATTATTAAAAATTAAAGTAGATTATGTTATTAAAGAGTATAGAGATTTTAAATTAGGAAGCTATTTTTTTAATGAAAATACAAGTGATTTAACAGTTAAAGGGATTAAAAAAGTGTATTGTGAATCATTAAATTCAAAACATAAAGAATATTTAGAACAAATAGGTTTTGAAAAAGTTAATAATAATTTATTTGAAAAAATATTATAGGAGGACACATATGTTATTTGAAAAATCAAATGAAACTGCTAATTTTTTAAAAGGAAAAACAAATTATAGACCTAAAACTGCTGTGATTTTAGGATCAGGTCTTGGAGACTTAGTTAACTATATTGAAGATCAAGTAGAAGTTGACTATAAAGATATCCCTCATTTTCCAGTATCAACAGTTGCAGGACATGCAGGAAAACTTGTTTTTGGAAAAATTGGTGGGGTAGAAGTTGTTGCTATGAAAGGAAGATTTCATTTTTATGAAGGATATGAAATGAGAACTGTTACATATCCAATATATGTTTTTAAACAAATGGGAATTGAAAATATTATAGTAAGTAATGCAGCTGGTGGAATTAATAGAACCTTTGACCCCGGAACACTTATGATAATTACTGATTTTATAAACATGTTTGGAACTAATCCTTTAATTGGCCATAATGATGAAAGATTTGGTCCAAGATTTCCAGATATGAGTGAAGTTTATAAAAAAGATTTTATTGAAAAGGCAAAAAATGTCGCTGATGAAATTGGTGTTAAATATAGAGAAGGTGTTTATATTGGTGTAACTGGTCCTTACTATGAAACTGCTGCTGAAATAAGTGCTTTTGAAAAATTAGGTGCTTCTGCTGTAGGAATGTCAACTGTTCCAGAAAGTATGATTGCAAATTATCTTGGTTTAAAAGTCTTAGGAATTTCATGTATTACAAATATGGCAACAGGAATTGCTACAAAAGCACATTCACATGAAGATGTCATGGCCGTAGCAAAAAGAACAGGAGAAGATTTTTGCAGATGGGTTGCAAAAATTGTTTCAAAATTAGGATAAAATACTTTCATTATTAATATAGGAGGCTTTTGTGGAAAATTATATTTTAGAGATGAAAAATATAAGAAAAACTTTTCTTGGTGGGAAAGTTGTAGCTAATGATGATGTTACTTTAAAAATTCTTAAAGGTGAAAAACATGCAATTGTAGGAGAAAATGGAGCTGGGAAATCAACTCTTATGCAAATTTTAAATGGACTTTATCAACCAACATCTGGAGAAATATTCTTAAATGGAAATAAAGTAACTATTGATGGTCCTGGAGATGCAGCAAAATTAGGAATAGGAATGGTTTATCAACATTTCATGCTTGTTCCTACTCTAACAGTTGTGGAAAATATGATATTAGGAGTTGAACCTAAAAAAGGGCTTTCTCTAGATTTAAAATCAGCAAGAGAAGAAGTTAAAAGAGTTTCAGAAAAATATGGATTAGCAATTGATCCGGATGCTTATATTAGTGACTTATCTGTTGGAATGCAGCAAAGAGTTGAAATCTTAAAAATACTTTTTAAAGGTGCAAACCTTTTAATATTTGATGAACCTACAGCAGTTCTAACTCCTGGAGAGGTAAAAGAACTTTACAAAATTATGGATAACCTTATTGCTGAAGGTAAAACAATTATTTTCATAACTCATAAATTACAAGAAGTTTTAGATATAGGAGATAATATAACAGTTATCAGAAAAGGAAGAGATGTTGGAAATATTTCTACCAAGGAAGCTACAAAAGAAATTATAGCTAACATGATGGTAGGGAGAGCTGTTTTATTCAATGTTAAAACGCCTGTTGTTACTTTAGGAGAAGAGCTTGTTAAAATTGAAAATTTAGTTGTTAAAAATGATAAAGGTCTTAATGCTGTTGATAATATTAATTTTTCTATTAGAGAAGGAGAAGTGCTAGGAATTGCAGGTGTTGAAGGGAATGGACAAACTGAATTAATTGAAGCAATTACAGGACTTAGAAAAGTTGTTTCAGGAAATATTACAGTTGGAGAAGTTTCATGCATAAACAAAACACCTAAAGAAATTACATTGAGTGGAGTATCACATATTCCAGAAGATAGACATAAAAGAGCTGCAATTAGTCAATTTGATCTTGAAAATAACTTGGCATTAGGAGTTCATAAAGAAAAATATTCCTCTAATGGTGTTCTTAATTTTAAAAAAATGCGTAAAGATGCTATTGAATTAATAAAAAAATATGATATAAGGCCAGCTGAACCTGATTTAGTATTTGGAAGAATGTCTGGAGGAAATCAGCAAAAAGTAATTGTTGCAAGGGAACTAGAAAAAGAACATAAATTTATTATTGCATCTCAACCTACTAGAGGAGTGGATATTGGAGCAATAGAATCAATTCATAATATGATTTTAGATGAAAAAACTAGAGGAAATGCAATTTTAGTTGTATCAGCAGAATTATCGGAAGTTATAAATTTAAGTGATAGAATAGCTGTAATGTTCCATGGGGAAATTATGGATATTATTGATAAAAAAGATGCAACAGAAGAAAAATTAGGAATACTTATGGCTGGAGGAAGATTAAATGAAAAATAAAATAAAAGATTTGCTAACTCCTATTTTAGCTGTTTTAATTGCACTATTAATTGGAGGAATTATTATCCATTATTTAGGTGAAGATCCTATTGAAGCTTATGGTTATTTATTTAGTGGTGCTTTTTCAGGTCAAAGAGAGTTTGCTCGTACTTTAACAGAAGCTACACCTATGATTTTTACAGGGTTATCATTATTAATTGGTTTTAAAGCTGGATTATTTAATATAGGAGCTCAAGGTCAGGTTATAGCTGGAGGAATTGCTGCTGTTACAGTTGGGGCTTTTTTAAATAATACTTTAATAAATAATTTTTTAGTTGTATTAATTGTCGCTGCTTTGGCAGGATTTCTATTTGCTGGATTTGCTGGATTTTTAAAAGCTAAATTTGGAATACATGAAGTTATTACTACTATTATGCTAAATTATATTGCTAGTGCATTTGAACAATATTGTTTAAATTATCCTTTAAAAGCAGGAGGAGTTGATGGCCCAAGCCCTCAAACACCACCGGTATTAGAAGCAGCAAGATTACCACAAATTTTTGCTGAAACAAACACACATTTTAACATTGGATTTATTATTGCAGTAGCTTCTGCAATACTTGTTTGGTTTATATTTAAGAAAACTGTTTTAGGATATGAAATAAAAGCAACAGGACACAATCTTACTTCATCAGAAAATGCAGGAATTAATGTTAGAAAAATATTTTTAATAACTATGGGATTATCAGGATTATTTGCAGGGCTTGCTGGAGCTGAAAGAGTTCTTGGAGGTATTGGTCAATACACTTATAAATCTGGTCTAATGGCTTCTTATGGTTTTGATGGGATGGCTATTGCTTTATTAGGTAAAAATAATCCATTTGGTGTTATAATTGCTGCTATACTTTTTGCTGCTCTAAGAGTTGGAGGTAGTGAAATGCAATTTCAAACAGATGTACCAAATCAAATTATTATAATTATTCAAGCATTAATAATATTATTGATTGCTGCTGAAAATATGTTTAAAATATTTTTCGATAAAACTGGAAATATGTTTAAGAAAAAAGGAGGTAATCAATAATGGGTATTATTTTTAGTATAATCCTTGCAACAATTAGGCAAACAGCTCCAATTCTAATAACTGCTATGGGTGGGATGTTTGCTGAAGTAACTGGAGTTGTTAACATTGGAATGGAAGGAATGATGTTAGTAGGAGCTTTTACTGCTGCAGTTGTAACTTATTATACAAATAGCTATGTACTAGGTATTCTAGCTGGAATTATCTCTGGAGGAATAGTTGCTCTAATTCATGCATTAATTAGTATTAAGTATAAAGGAAATCAAACTGTTTCGGGAGTAGCTATTAACTTATTTGCTTCAGGATTTACAATATTTATGTTGAGAATATTATTTAATCAATCAGGGAACTCTCCAGCAATTAAAATTGCAGTTCCAAACATTCACATTCCTTTAATGGGAAATCTTCCTGTTATTGTCATCCTTATATATGCTTTAGCAATTTGGGCTAATTATTTCTTGTATAATACTGTTACAGGACTTAGAATGAGAGCTGTTGGAGAACATCCTTTAGCTGCTGATACAGTTGGGATAAACGTATACTCTGTAAGGTATTTTGGGGTTATTATGTCTGGAATGTTTGCTGGGCTTGGAGGAGCATATTTATCAATTGGAGCATTAAATCAGTTTACAAAAGAAATGTCTGCTGGTAGAGGATTTATTGCATTGGCTGCACTTGTTTTTGGAAAATGGAAACCAAAAGGTGTAATTATGGCAAGTTTACTATTTGGGTTTGCTGACGCAATTCAAGTTTTAATCCAACAATATGTAAAATCAATTCCACCTCAATTTATTCAAATGATTCCTTATATTTTAACAATCCTTGCATTAACAGGAGTTGTAGGGAAAGCTGTTGCTCCAAAAGCTTCAGGAATTCCTTATGAAAAAGGTAATTAGAAAATAAAGATTCATTATTTGCAGGGAATATAGAGTTTTAGGAAATAGAGAACAATGAAGAACAAATGTATTAACTATGAGAAAATTTTTGTTTAAAAGTAAACACTAAAGAGAATACAGATTAATTTCTGTATTTTTTTTTTGAAAAAATTAATTATTGAAATAGTTATTAAGAATATGGTAATATATACATACTGAAATTTTAAAAGGAGGATTTATGATTAAAAAAATGGTTTTATTAATGATACTATTATTTTCAATTTCTTGTTCTTCATCATCGTCATCAAGTGAAAATAATGTTAAAGATTTAAGTAATAAGACTATGGCCTTAGAAGCTTTAGAGCAAATTAATGCTTATAGAAAAAGTCTAAATAAAACGACTTTAGAATGGGATGATGAAATTTATCAAATAGCTTTAGAACATACTAATTATATGGTTAGCAAAGAAAAAATTAGTCATGATAATTTTGAAGATAGGAGTCAGAGACTTTTTAAATTAAACTATACTTCTGTGGGGGAAAATGTTGCATGGAATAATTATCCTGACCCAGTTAGCACTGCTGTAACAGGATGGATTAATAGTTCTGGACATAGAGCAAATATAGAAGGAGATTTTAATAAGACAGCTATAGCTGTTGTAGTAAAAGATGGGCAGGATTATTATTTTACTCAAATTTTTGCTAAAAAATAATAAAAAGTAAAAGAGTCATAAGAATTTTCTATGACTCTTTTTTTGTACTTATAGCAAACTGTAAAATTTAATGAAAAAAATATTTTTCATATTTACTAAGTTCACTATTTTTAAGTACTACTTTTAAATATGTTCCTTCATCTCTATAATCAATTTTACTTATTGAACGAGAGTTTTGTAAATGCGAAGTAACAGAACCATCTGAATAAGGAATTAAAAGTTCAACTTCTACCTCATCTTTAAAAATATTTTTCTTAATAGTTTCAATTAACTTATCAATTCCAATACCATTTAACGCAGAAATATCAATGAAATTAGTAGCTATATTTCCTCTTTCTTTTAAGATTTCATCACTAATTTTATCAATTTTATTATATACAACAATAAAAGGAATACTATCAGCTTCCAATTCTTTTATTACATTTTGAGTAACTTTAAGTTGGTGTTCATAATTTTTTGATGAAATATCAACAACATAAACTAAAAAATCTGATTCGATAACCTCTTCTAAAGTAGATTTAAAAGCTTCTACTAATGAATGGGGCAATTTACTAACAAATCCAACTGTATCACTTAAAATAAAAGACTTATTATCTTCAAAAGTAATTTTTTTACTGAAAGAATCTAGTGTTGCAAAAAGCATATCTTGGACAAATGCTTTATTTTCAGCAATATCTCTAGTACTTAAATCCATGAAATAGTTCATTAAAGTTGATTTACCTGCATTTGTATAACCAACTAAAGAAACAGTAGGAATATTATTTCTTCTTCTTTGCTTTCTCTGCAAATCCCTATGCTTTTTAACTTCTTCAAGTTCTTTTTTAATTTCATGTATTTTATTAGAAATTTGTCTTCTGTCTAACTCTAATTGAGACTCCCCTTGACCCCTTGCAAGTCTTCCAGCACCAGTACGAGATAGAATATTTCCTAATCCAATAAGACGAGGTTTTTCATATTGTAACCTTGCAAGTTCTACTTGTAATTTTCCTTCTCTTGACTTTGCCCTACTTGCAAAAATAGTAAGAATTAAACCAGTTCTATCAAGTACAGTAGTTTCAAGATATTCTTCTAAATTTCTAATTTGTATACCAGAAAGTTCATTATCGAAAATAACATAATCAACTTCATAATTATCAATTATTTCTTTTAATTCTCGAAGTTTCCCTGTTCCTAAATAAGTTCCTGTTTCTGGTTTTTCTTTTTTTTGCGTTAATAAACTAACTATTTCAATATTACAAGCTTTTGCAAGTTCTTTTACTTCACTAATAGAATCTTCAAAAGAAAACAACGATTCTTTTTTATAATCTATTCCTACTAAAATAGCAAATTCTTTTCTTTCATCTCTAACAATTTCCAAATTATACCTACCTTATTGTTTATTTTTATCTGAGTAATATGTTTCTTTTATAAATTTAAATTTTTCAATTACAAATTCAATATCTTTTTTATCTATATGAGCATTTAAAAATAGCCTTATTCTTGGTTTTATAGTTGTTTTTCCAATGGTAACAGCTACTAAAATTTTTTCTTCAAACAATAACTTACTAATATCAATAACTTCTTTATCAGAGTCAAATATTATAGTAATAATTCCTGTTTCTGATTCTGTTAAAGAAAAATTCAAATTTTTCAATTCCTTATGCAAAATAGCACCTAAATCAATTACTTTGTGACTTCTCCAAAGCTCAGTTTCTGCAAGTTCAATAGACTTTAAAGTCCCTATAGCCATAATAGGACTAATTACACTTTTATTTATTAAATCACGTCTTAAAGAGTTATGAGTTAAAAGTTCTTTAAGTTCAGAAGTCATAGAAGCGTACTCACCTGTAGAACCAAAAACTTTATATAAATATCCAAAAATCATATCTACTTTATTTGTAACTTTTTGCTCTTCAGATACACCACCAAAATTTTCCCCTATAAGCCCATTAGCATTTGACTCGTCTACAATTAGAAAAAATTTATGTTTTTCTTTTAACTTAGCGATTTCTTTAAGCTTAGCTTTCTCTCCATCCATTGTAAAAACTGAATCTGTAATAACTGCTATTTTTTCATATTGAGATTCATATTTACTAATACGTTCATCTAAATCTTTGATATCATTATGTTTGTAACGAATAAGCTTTGCATTGCTCAAATATATTCCTTCTAAAATATTAATAGAATTTAAGCTATCTGAAAAAATTACATCATGTTGATTAAAAAGAGAAGCTATTAATCCAACATTAACATTATAACCTGTAGAATAAACGATAGCTTCAGGTAAACCACTCATTTTTTTAATCTTATCTGCGAGAGAATGATAAATACTAACATTTTGATTTAAAGTTTTATTGATTTCAGGATTTAATGAAAATAAATCAACACCTCTTTTAATTTCATCTTTCACTCTTACATCATCTCTAAGCCCCAAAAAATTTGTATTTGAAAAATCTAAGTATTCCCCTCCATTTATGTAAATATATTTTTCGTAGTATCTTTCAATCATGCTATTTTTTAGATTAAACATAAGTTAATCCTCCATTTGTCAAATTTTCGCCAAGTTAATTAATAAAATTGTTTTTTTAATATTTTTAAGGCTATAATATGTATGGTGTAATGAAAATAATTTCAACTTAGCCTTCACTTTATTATATATCGAATATGATTAATTTTCAACAAATATAAAAATATTGTAATTATAAATAGAATATCTAAAAACAAGATAAACAATATATAGTATTTTCTATTGAAAAAAATCACAATATATAGTAAAATTAAATCAGGACTAAAACAGTATTAATTTAAAGAGGTGGGAAATGACTACAGTTATAAAGAGAGATAATAGAATTTCTGAATTAGATATTAAGGAAATAAGAAAAGCCCTTCAATGGGCTAGTAAAGGCTTAGATGATAAAGTAAATTATTTGGAGTTGGAAAGCCATGTTGTTTCAATCTATAAAGATAGAGTAAGTACAGAAGAAATTCAAAAATCTCTTATAGATATTGCATTAAAACTTACATCAGTAGAAGAACCTGAATGGAGAATATTTGCTTCAAGATTAGCTTTGATGGAACTTTACAAAGAGATAAGTTTGAAAAGGAATCATTATCCTGATTTTGGTTATAAAAATTATGTTGGATTTGTAAAAGACGCAGTAAATAAAGGTATTTATGATTCTAGGATCCTTGAAATTTACAGTGAAGAAGAGCTTTTTGAAGCAGAAAATTTTTTAAATGCTGAATATGATATGGATTTTGATTATGCAGGAATGACAATGCTTATAAATAGATATTTGCTTCAAGAAAATGGAAAGGCATATGAATTGCCTCAAGAAATGTTCTTAACAATAAGCCTTTTAATTGCTTCAGTAGAAAAAAAAGAAAATAGATTAAAAGTTGCTAAAGAAATATATGAGCAAGTTGCAGGTAGAAAAATTTCACTAGCTACTCCAATCTTAATTAACTTGAGAAGACCAAATGGAAATCTTTCTTCTTGTTTTGTATCAGCAATAGATGATTCTTTAGATAGCATATTCTATAATGTCAATGCTATTGCCCAAATATCCAAAAATGGTGGTGGAGTTGGAGTTAATTTATCAAGAATTAGAGCTACTGGAGGAGAAATTAAGAAAACTCCAAATGCTAGTGGTGGAGTAATCCCTTGGACAAAAATAATAAACGATACAGCTGTAGCAGTAAATCAATTAGGGAAAAGAGCTGGAGCTGTAACTGTTGCTTTAGATATATGGCATTTGGATATCGAAGATTTCTTAGAGCTACAAACAGAAAATGGAGATCAAAGAAAAAAGGCATATGATTTATTCCCTCAAGTAGTAATTTTAGATGAATTTATGAGAAGAGTTCAGAATGATGAAGAGTGGACTTTATTTGACCCTAATGAAATTTCAAGAAAATATGGTTTTGAATTAGCAGAATTATGGGGCGAAGAATTCGAGAGAAAATATAGAACTTTAGAAAAAGATGATGAACTTAAATTAATTAAGAAAGTTAGTGCAAAAAAATTATTTAAAAAAATAATGAAAACTCAAATTGAAACAGGAATGCCTTATTTATTTTTTAAAGATACAGTTAATAGTATGAATCCAAATAAACATGATGGAATGATTGGTAGTGGGAATTTATGCCAAGAATCATTTTCAAATTTTTCTCCAACAAAAGTAGGAAAAGTAATTTTAGATGAGGAAAATAAAGTTATAACTCAACAATCAGAATCAGGATATATTCATACTTGTAATTTGGTTTCATTAAATCTATCATTACTTCTTGAAAGAGAAGAACTTGCAAAAGCATCTAAAATTGCAGTAACAATTTTGGATAACACAATAGATTTAACTGTAACTCCCATTGCAGAGAGCAATTTACATAATCTTCATTATAGAACTATTGGAATAGGAGCTATGGGGCTTGCTGATTATTTAGCTATAAATAAATTATCTTATAAAGGAGATAAAGTAACTTTAGACGAAGTAAATAATTTATTTGAGTTTATTGCTTATAATGTTGTAAAGAAAAGTGCAGATTTAGCTATAGAAAAAGGTAAATATCCTAAGTTTGAAGGAAGTGACTGGAGCAAAGGCGTTTTCTTTGGTAAGGATAAAAAATGGTTTGAAAAAAATAGTGATATAAAAAATGAATGGTTAGATTTAATGAAACAAATAAGAGAAACTGGAATTAGAAATTCTCAACTACTTGCTATAGCACCAAATACGAGTTCAGCCCTTGTTCAAGGGTGTTCAGCGTCAGTAATTCCAATATTTAATAAATTTTATATGGATAAAAATGCAAAAGGAGCAGTTCCTATTTGTCCTCC
>JAFGUR010000152.1 GCA_016938425.1 Fusobacteriaceae bacterium | reverse complement strand
CTATTGTAAAGTTCAATATCTGTACCAAGAACTATATTTATGAACAAAGCCTATTTTTCCGTATAATTTTTTTGCAATTTTATTACTTTCTAGAACTTGTAAATATGCTCTCTTTACGTTTTTTTTCTTTCCTTCTTCCAATATTTTATACACAATCTTTTTCCCATAATTTCTTTTTCTAAAACCATCTTTCACATAAACATTAAATATACATAAATTTTCTCCAAAAATAACAGCCATTGCCACTGCAACTATTTGATTTTCTTCTTTTTCATATACATAAAAACAATTGTTGTCATTTTTTAAAAGAATTTCTTTCAAAATTAAGGTTTCTTGGAAACTAAGTTTATTTTCTTTAGTGAAGAATGTAACCCATTCTTCACTAAAGCCCCAAACAACATATCCATTACTTTCTTTTATTATTAAATTATCTAGTAAACATTCTTCTACAGAAACTTCTTCTCTTTTTTCTAAACCTAATTCTTCAAGTTTTCTGTCAATCTCCATATTATCATCTATCAATTTATAAACAACCGATTTATTAAATCCCTTATAAAACTCATTGCAATAATTTACTTTCTCCTCAAACCTCAATAAAGATTCTGAAATAAAATTTACAGAATTTGCTCTTTTTGTATACCCTTTTGAATACCTCAAAATCCACCCATCATATTCTTCTTCATATAAAGAAGGCCATGCTTTCATTAATAATAATTCTATATCAAGATTTTTCATTTCTACCTCATTATTTATTAAGTATTTTACCTTGAGCCCAAATTCCTTCTACAATATCACCATTGTCATAAATTTTCTTACCTCTACCATTTATAGAATCCTCAGAAAATTCCCCTTCATACACAGTTCCTGTTATCCAAGTAAATTTACCTTTTCCAGATTTTTGACCATTTTTAAAATCTCCCTCATAGATTTCTCCAGTAAGCCAAGTATAAATTCCTTTTCCATGAGGTAATCCGTCTACAAAATCTCCTTTATAATTAGCAATTTTAATCCAAGTGAAATTTCCTTTTCCTGTTTGTTTATCTTTTTCAAAGGTTCCTTCATAAGTATTTCCATTTTTATATTTAAGTATTCCTTGTCCATGTTTTTCT
>JAFGUR010000151.1 GCA_016938425.1 Fusobacteriaceae bacterium | reverse complement strand
ATAAATTTCGTCTTGGCCGTCACCTTTATTGAAAATATATGTATCGTTACCTGTTCTACCTTGAAGTAAGTCATTACCTTTTCCTCCGCAAATAAAATCATTTCCAAGTCCTGCATTGACAAAATCATTTCTAGCTCCTGTGAGAAAAATCTCTCCTGTCAATTCAAAAAAATTTCTTCCATATTTTTCAGAAAAAAATTCTTTAAATTCTTTAAAATTTGATTTTTCGGAATAAATAAATTCATAAATAGAAATGAACTCTTCTAATTTTTTTAACCCTTTACTATTATTTTCATTAATTTCTTTTTCAAAATTTTCTTTCATATCGTCTAAATTTATTGACCATTCAAGGTTTTCTTCATCAAAAATAGGCTCAATTTCTTCAAATATATCTTTTAATGAAGTTTGTTGTAATAATGAAGAGTAAATATTTTTTATTATTTCACTTTCTACTTTACTAAAAATTGAAGTAGATACATCTACTCCTTTAGCATTAATAGTGTCATAATATGTCTCTCCAAAAATTTTTGTTATTTTATCTTTTATTGTTTCTCCATACCATTTATCCATTATTTTTTTACTTTGAATAATCTTGGCATCCATTCCCTCGAGATCCATAAATTCTTCAATAAAATCTTTTAATTCTATATCTCTAGCCATAGCCTGATGTAATGAAAAATTTCCTCCAAATCCATTTATATTTGTTAGCATTTTTATCTCATCTGTTAATTCCAATTCTATTTCTTCTGATTCTAAAATGCTATTTTGAAATAAATACTCTCCTATTTGTCTTTTTACCCCTGTTTCTAAAGTATATTCCCCTATTTGCCTCAAAGTATTTCCAGCAACATCTATAGTATTTTTATTTGAAGACTTTAATGATATTTCTTTAATATTTAATTCCTTTAATGATATTAATTCTCCATCATCCGTCACTCCATTTTGATTTTTGTCCTGCCATATTTTAAGCTGTGAATATATTTCGTCGTTTATGTTTATTAAACTATCTTTGTTATTATCATAATCCGCTAAACTCTGAAAACCTCCACTGGAAACTTCTCCATTTTTTAAAACTTGACCCTCTCCAAATAATTCATTATTATCATCTATTTTCCCATTAAAATTTTTATCAACAACTAAAAATCCATCATCTTTTCCAACCCAACCTGTTTTTTCCTTTATTCCATCTCCAGCAAAATCATAATTTACACCGTTATTTACTGAAATAGTTTCTACTCCATCTCCATCTAAATCAAATATCAACGGATCAACTCTAGGCCTTACATAATCTGTTTTCTCTAATGCAACCTTAAATCTTCCCCCACTAAGATCTACTTTTAATTCTAAGCCTCCTCCAGTGAGCTCTTTTTTGTTATTATCATACCTAAAAACTCCTTTTATGTATATATTACTTCCTTTTTCCGTTTCCATAAATTCTCCAGAAATAGAGTTTCCTAAATCGTCTAAAATTTTTCCATTTCCGTCTGAATCTATTATTTTTCCTTTTTTTATTCTATAAGTATCTTCTCCTTCTCCACCATTTAAAATAGAGTTTTCTCCTCCAGTTAAGGTATCATCTCCATCTCCTCCTGATAAATAAGAATAATTTCCTCCTGATAAAGTATCATTTCCTTTTTGACCTTTTAAATATGACATTTTCCCTGTTGTTAAAGTATCATTTCCGTCTTCTCCGTTTAAATAAGAATAGTTTCCTCCTGATAAAGTATCATTCTTATTCCCCCCAGTTATAAAGCTTGTATTCCCTCCCGTTAATTTATTAATTTGCTCTTTAGCTCCCTTAAAACTCAGTCTTTCTGAAAAAACAATATTTACAGGATTCACTGGATGTAGTCCAGAAGCTTCAAACTTTCTTAACATTTTTTCAAAAGTATTTATTCCTTCTGTATTCATCTTCTCATCTCTACATATATTAAATGTTTCTCCGTTAATCTCTATTTTTTTAGCCATTTCTGCTATTTTTAAGGCTTGCATATAGCAAGGTACTGCATTTAATTTATTTTTATTTTCCTCTATTTCTATTAATTTTTTTACTTCTTTTTTAGTATCATCATCAAACACATTACTATATATTTCATAATACTCATTTCTCAATTCTTCTGGTAAAGAAACTACTTCTGCTATTTTTTCATTTTTATAGATACTTAAAAATTTTTTAGCTGCAGAAAATCCCGCATCAAAATAAGTCGTTACCGCATCTAATACGGGAACAAACGAACATCCAAAGTCAACAACTTTTTGCATTCCTTCAAGTAATATTTCTGCCTGATTTAATCCAGTTGTATTTTTAGCATTATAAAAACTTTTAGCAGTATCCATAATTGTCACTATATTATCAAAAATTCCAAATACGTCTACTTTTTTTTGTTCACCTACCAATGCGGGACCAAAATAAATACTACTTTGGGGTTTTGGTGGGGTTCCAAATTCATCAAAAACTATTTGATTATTCTTAGTTAAATATTTTATATTATTATCAATATCCTTATTAATAACAACCATATTATTATCAAGACTTTCATCAATATCTTTGATTATGCCAGTTATTTGCTCAAATCCTTTTTTCACCAAATCTTTAAATTGTTCTAATTGTTCTTGCTCAAATTCATTCATTCCAGCTAATTCTGCAAATTTCTTCTCTAATTCCTTTCTGGCTACTCCGTTAATTTTTTCTATTGCAAAATTCTTTAACTCATTATTTTTTATATTTAATTCAATATTTTTTTTTGTATTTTCTGTTATTAAATCAAGATATCCAGATAAATAATTATCTCCTATTGCTATAGTTTCTTTTCCCATAAGTTCCTCCTAAAAATAATTTTTTTGTATATATAAAGTTCACTGATCAAACAAACGCACTGTTCTCCTTTTAAACTTTGTTTCATTTTCAGTATTATTCTATTTTTTTATTATTTCACTTTTCTTTTTAAAACTAGCTTTTACGCTGGTTTTATTTATTTTTCCTTACTCTATTGTCAGTGTTAACGAGTTTAATAATTGTGTGTTAATTGTGTTTCTTACCCCAAGGTTATAGGCCGTTGCCGTATTTAGCTCCGTTGTTACCTGTATTCTATAAGTTCCGGCTGATAGCACGCTTTTAGGGGCCACTATTAATTTCTTATTGTCACTTCCGTCTAAAGTAACTACTGTATCTATCGTAGAGCCACTACCTATATCTGTTATTGTTACTACTTTAACTTTTCTTGTTGCCATTGAATCTAATGTTGTTTGACTTAATAATTTATCAAAAGTAAGTATAATATTGTCTCCCGGTGCCAAAGACATTTGGTTATAAACTGTTCCTGCAGAATTCACCGAAAAGAAATTAGAGCCTTTAAGTTTTAATACATAATTTGGCTCGTCAGAGTTAACTTTTGCATAAAGCTCTACTCCTGTTACATTTGAAAGATTTGTATTGCTTAGAGATACTTTAGTCTTAAGCGAAGTTGCATCGCTGCTCTTGTACCCTATAAAGTTAATATATCCGTTACTGTCGCTATCATAGTCGTAAGATATCATATATACATCTTTTGTTGTTACGTTGGTAAATTGGAACTGCCCATTTGAATCAGCTTTTACTTCATCTATTAGTCCGCTGCTTGAGAATAGTCCTATTGTTGCATTGGCAACAGGAATATCTTCTTTATTCCCTGCATAAAGTGTTCCGTCAATTGAGTAGGCTCCGGAACTTTGATACCAGAGATTAATAGTTTCATCTCCTGTTTGATTTTGTTCTATCGTAAATTTTTCAAAATCACTTCTTCCGGAATAATCATCTTTCCCATCGTCATTTGAATCAAAGCTTAATAAACATAATTGATAATTTTCATCGGCAGTAATTTCGTTAAAAGTGTACTTACCGGTACTATCTGTTGTAGTTCTTTTTATTTCTTTGTCATCAAGTTTTAATACAACTATTGCATTTTTTAATGTTTGTCTTAGGGATACATCTTTTTTCAGTTCATCTGCACTTGGATATACATATCCAGAAATCATATAAGACTTACTAGGAGTTAAGCTTCCCAAGTCTACAACATGTCTTCCGCTTATATTTTCTACGGCATATTTAGTTAAATCTAAATCCGACAAACTTACATTAAATTTTGAAATTGATGAACCATTAACATAAACATTAATAGTAAGTTTATTGATAATTTTTACATATGTTCCGCTACTGTTTTTATACAATCCGTATCTAGGCATATTTTTTAATGTTATATTCATATCAGAATCTACCGTTCCATCGATTTTACTAAGCGATAGACTTTCACTATATCCCGAATCCACTGTTAAATTTGCCGATATGGTAATTTTATCGGAAGGACTTATTCCATAGCTTGAAGGTATTGCCAATTTCCCTGTCAAATCAACAAGAGTGCTCAAGCTAACTTTTACACTTGCGGTAGAGTTATTCAACGGAATAGAGTCATCATTGTCGTCGGTCCCTTCCACATTCACACTAGTTTCAAATGTTACTTCCTGAACTTTTGGAGTATATCCTTCTTTTTCAATATATAATTGGTATTTTGGATTTCCCCCGACTTGTAAATCGGATATCAAGAAATATCCTTTTGAATCGGTAACTGCACTTACGTTTCCTAACGTAACTTTTGCTCCTATAATAGGTTTTTCTGATTCGTCTACAACTATTCCGTTTATTTGGCCTTTTACTTCATATAGCATTTCTTTCTTTACACACCCTATAAGTATTAATGGTATAAGTATTAATAGTACTATTTTTTTCATTTTTTGTTGTTTCCTCCGTTTATCAAAATTTTATACTGTAAAGCATAGTAGTTATTTTTAACTTTTAAATAATCTACCTTAGCCTTGTAAGCTTCTGTTTGGTTTTTTAAATAATCAAGAAGTCCCATATCTCCCTGTAGATAAAGTTCTTTGGTATATTGATGTTTTTCGTAATAGACATTTGACAATTCTTCACAGGTTTTTAAGTTTTCCTTAAAATACAATAATTTTGCACTTCTTTCTTGCAATATATTTTCTCTGTTTATTTTTTCATCTTCAATGTCAATAACCTTTGTACTTATATCCTGTTTTTTTTGTTTTTCTTCTATGTGATATTTAAAAAGGTCTAAATTAAAATTTAATCCTACTTGATATTTTTCTTCTACTGTTTCGTATTGAGCAAAAGCTTCTATTGGCCATTGGTTTTGTCTCTTTATATACTTTAAACCTTCCTTCTCCAAATTTAACTCTTCCTCTAAAGCTTTCAAGCTTAAATCTGTTACAGTAACTTCATTGTTTTCTATGTTCGATAATTCATCTAATTCTGTTATATCTTCTTTTATGCCTACAACATCAAATAAAGACTTTTTCTTAACTTGAATATTTTTTAAAAGATATTCCATTTCTTCTTTTGTTTTATTCATTTCTAATCTCATAATATTAAAATCTATTTGGGTAGATTCATTTATTTCTAATTTTGTTTTTAAAATATTAAATGTTTCTTCCATTTCTTCAAGCTGAGCTTTTTTTAATAATGCTTCCAATTCATCGTTTTTAATCTCAACATACTTATCTATAATTCCTTCTTCTTTTTCTATAATTTGTGCTCTGCTTTTATACCCTGTAATTTTTTCTTTTATCTGATTAGAATTTTCCTTATAATCGTCTTCACTGTATAAAAAATCATTTAAAACTTTTTTATATCCTAAAGCAAATTCGTCTAAAATATAATAATAAGGATATTGATATACTCTATTTTCTATTACTTCATATCTTTTCGTCGTATATGAGTAATGAGATTTGATATAAAACCCTCTATAACCAAGTTCTGCAGTAAGATTCCCTTTATCGATAGTATCCGCAATTTTTAAGGAATCTGCTCCTCCATAAGTAATGTCATAAGCAGTATTGAATTTCAAATCAATACTTTTCCATTTATCATTTTTTAATCCATCTTTTTCAATTACTATTTTTTGTTTTTCATTTTCTATTTTTTTTACAAAATTACTTTCACTTTCAAAAGTTTTTAGCATATAATCTAAGTCAACATTAGCAGCATAAAGCATATTGATTATTATAAAATACACCGGTATTGCTAATTTTATTGATTTAGCTCTATTTCTTTTAATTTTATTTCACCTTCTATTCTAACTTTTTCTTCCATTTTTTCGTATTTTTCAAGAACTTTATCAAAAAACTCTTTATTTGAAGCAGCTCCTAAAGATACTTTTTTATCCAATATATCTTGCTCTTTCACCAATAAATCTATTTGATTTTGGCAATTTGCTTTATCAATCAATAAAATGTCATATTTATTCTTAAAATCCTTCATTTTTATTTCATGATTCATTATAGTTACAACCTTTTCTTCTTGTGCTAAATCAAGCTCTAACTTTTTTATTTTAATTAACGTATCCCCTTTTTTTTCAATTTCGGTTACCTTAACCTCTTGGGTTTTAACATCAATTAAAGCATTATAAAAATTTTCTAGAACTATTATTATCTTATCTTTTTTTAAAGAATTTTCCATTTTACTGTATTCTTCCGTAGACAAAAGATATGTAATATACTCCTTTTCTAATTGACTTTTTTTTATTTGATTTCTATTTATTTGAATACCCGAGTACATTTTATCTAAGTCCAATTTTGATATTCCGTCTGTATTAACTTTAAGTTGATCGTATTTCTTACTAATTTCGCTATCCTTAATTGATAATAAACTAATTAATTGGTTAAGCTCATCCAATCTTGCTTCGTACTTATTTTTCTCTTCCAATCTTTGTTGAATAAACTGGGCTATTTCGAGTTCTTTTTGAATTACTTTTTCATCTAATTGAAGTTTTTCAAATTCCGAATAAGAAATATTTTTTTGTCTAATATATTTTTCCTTATTTTGTTTTAATATCTCCAATTCATTTAGCTTTAATTCATAAGTATTTGCTAATAAAAGTGAAATACATGAAAAAAATACCAATAACTTTTTCATTTTTTTACCTCACTTTCAAGCCTTCGTCAGTATTTTTAATAATAGGTGATAAGAAAAACTCTATTATTCTTCTTTTCCCTGTTTTTATTTCTGCAGTAAGTGTCATTCCGGGAGAAATTATTTTATCTTGACCATTTAACGTAAAATAATTTTTATCCATTGACACCAATGCTTTATACACATATCCTATTTTTTCATCTTGTATGGCATCGGGGCTTATATTTATAAGTTTTCCTTTAATAGTTCCAAATTTTTGGAACGGAAAAGCCTCTACTTTTATTTCAACTTCTTGATTTTTCTTTACAACACCGATATCCTTATTAAGTATCATTACTTCTGCCATAAATTTTGCCCCTTCTGGCACTATGGTTATGACTGTTTCCGCCGGTTTCAATATTCCGCCGATTGTATATGATGCCAACCCATGAACTGTTCCGTTTACCGGTGATATAAGTTTTTGGTACTTATAACTTTCTTCTGCTTTTATGGATTGCGAACTTAACTCATTTATCTTCTTATCCAATTCCACTATTTGAGAAAGAATATTCTTTCTTCTTTCTTCCTGCATACTCATAAGATTTTTTTGACTTTCGGCAATTTTTTGACCTATTTGAACAATTTTAATGTTTGTTCCTTCTAATTGCTTTATAGAATTATTTAATTCCTTCTCTTTGGTTTTCCATTCCAATTTAGAAATACTTCCGATTTCATATAGATTTTTTGCTACTCTATTTTCTTCTTTCCAGTAGGATATTTCTTTTTCAATACGTTTTTGCTCACTATAATTCATATTTAATTCTGAATTTTCTTGTTCTATGGTAAGCATTAAAGACTTTTCTTTATTTGAGTATTCTTCTCTTTTAGATAATAAAAGAGATTTTTGAAATTCTAAGTCCTCTGGACTAATGGATTTTTCACCTTTATATTTTTGTAAGACAGCCTCTACATCTTTTCCATTGAGTTCAGCCAGAGCCATGTCTTTTTCTAAAAGACAAACAATTTTACTTTTTTTAACTTCATTCAAATCAGACTCTTTAATTTTTCCGTTAAGTTCTATCAAGACTTGCCCTTTTTTTACAAAAGCTCCTTCTTGAACATTTATTTTTATTATTTCTCCTTCTTCCATAGGTTGAATGGTTTGTAATCTTCCACTTGGTATTAATTTACCTGAGGCCGAAGCTACTATATCCACTTTCCCCAGAACACTAATTAAAAGTACTATCAATAGAATTCCAAAAACAACTTTTATAGTAAATTTACCTAAAAGCGAAGGAGGTGTTTCTATTATTTCTAACGCAGGCGAAAGAAATTCATATTGCAATTTATCTTTATCGTTTATTAATTCCATTATTTTTTTCATTAATTTACCCCATCTGTTGTGAACACATATATGAATACAACCCGTTATTTTTTAATAAGCTATTTTTTTCTCCAAATTCTACTACTTCTCCTTTATCCAAAGAGAGTATATGATTTACATCTCTTAACGTTGACATTCTGTGCGCAATAATAATAACTGTTCTTCCTTTTATTATTTCTTTCATATTTTTTTGAATGATACTTTCCGATTCATAATCCAGAGCAGAAGTTGCTTCATCAAAAATTAATATTTTGGGATTACTTACCAATGCTCTTGCTATAGCTATTCTTTGCCTTTGTCCACCTGACAGAAATGCCCCTTTCTCTCCCACAATAGTGTTATATCCTTCCGGCAATTCGTCTATAAATTCATGAGCTCCGGCTAAAGTTGCCGCCCATTTAATTTGTTCATCGCTATATCCCGCGTTAGAGATATCTATATTATTTTTAATGCTATCATTAAATAAATAATTATCCTGAAGAACTACTCCTATTTGTCTTCGTATCCAACTTGGATCAACTAGGGTTGTATCAACTCCATCAATTATTACTTTGCCTCTGTTTGTCTGATATAATTTTTGAATTAATTTGGATATGGTACTTTTACCCGAACCACTTCTTCCTATTATTCCCAAAGAATTTCCGGCTTCTATTTTAAAGGAAACATCTTTCAGTATTTCTTTTCCGTCAAATTTATATTTAAAATTGACATTTTCAAACTCAATTGTTCCTTTTAAATCAGGCAAAACCGTTTTAGTTTTATCCATTTCCATCTCAGGATTATTATCAAAGATATCTTCCAAATTATTTACTGCTACTCCCGTTTGTTGAAACGTTTGCCATAGTTGTAAAGTTCTTATTATTGGCATTATTATATTTGAAGAATACATCCTAAAAGCAATAAATTCACCTACACTAAGGTTCCCGCTTAAAACCTCTTTTGTTCCTGTCCATACAATTAAAAGATTTAATACACTTTGAATAAGCTCGGCTAATGAATTTGTTATATTTCCTAAAAACCTTGTCTTATAACTTGCGGTAACATAGTTAGCCATTTTATTTTCCCATTTTTTTTCAAAATTATTTTCGACTGCCAAACTTTTTAGAGTATTCACTCCGGAAATACTTTCAACCAAGTATCCCGTAAGTTCTGAATTTTTATCAAAACGATGTTTTACTCTCGTCCTAAAAATGGGAGTAACTATAAGTGACAATACTACAAAAGCAGGCATTATTAATAAAATCTCGGTACTTAATTTGATGCTATAGCAAAACATAATTACTAAATAAATAACTATAAATACCATGTCAATAACTGTCGTTATAGGCGTCCCGGTTAGAAAAGACCTTATTTTTTCAGTTTCCCTAATTCGATTGGTTATCTCCCCCACTTTTCTTTCTTCAAAATACTTTATTGGCAAAGAATGTAGGTGCTTAAATAACTTTGCATTAAAAGTCACATCTATTCTACTTGTCATATGAGAAAATATCAGCATTCTTCCTATTCCCAGTATCCATTCCGATGTTATTGTCAAGAAAAGACATAAGGCGATTATCCACAAAGTCGATTTTGTGCTATGTACCAATACTTTATCTATAATTACTTGCATAATTGCAGGAGATACTAACCCCAAAATTTGCAAAGCCAAAGAAGAAAAAAGAACTTCATTTAACGGTTTTTTATAATTAAAAATAATATTTATAAACCATTTTAGTCCAAATTTTTTATCTTCCTTTGTTTTCTCTCTGTAAGTAAACAATAGTATTTCGTTATCCCACAATTCTTTAAATTCATCGTAAGCAACTGTTTTTTCTTGCATTTTTTCTATATCCAAGTATTTTAGCTCTTTTTCTTTTGCTAATATCCTTGTAAGAATTACATAGGATTCATTTTTCAAATAAACAATTGCAGGTAATTTTAAATCTTTTATTTTTTCAAAATTTGTTTCTATAATTTTTGTTTTTAATCCAATTTCTTTTGCAGCTCTTACTAAATTATCTTTTGAAATTTCTTCATTATTAAATGTATAATTATGTTTTATTTGATTATAATCGCCTTTTAATTCATAGTGATTTGCTATCAATACCAGCGCTTTTATTCCTCTATCTATCACCTATTGTTCTCCTTTCTGTAAATCATGCAAATACTTATAAAATCCATTCCTATTTATCAAATCCGGATGACTTCCTGATTCGATAACGTTTCCTTTTTCAATAACATAAATTCTATTTGCATCTTTGATGGTAGATAGTCTATGAGCAATCATAATTACAGTTCTTCCCTGACAAATTCTTTTTAAATTATTCATAATAATTCTTTCTGATTCATAATCTAACGCAGAGGTAGCTTCATCAAAAATAAGAACCTTAGGATTTGTTAGCAATGCTCTGGCTATTGCTACCCTTTGTTTTTGACCACCCGACAGTCCTACACCATTTTCCCCCACTATTGTGTCATACCCATCTTCTAAATCTAAAATAAAATCATGCGCTCCTGCCAGTTGCGCTGCGTAGATTATTTGCTTTATATCTGCACCTTGATTTTTAATTGCTATATTATCGCGAATAGAACCATTGAATAGAAAGTTTTCCTGCATTACTACACCAATATTATTTCTTAAAGCATTTGCATTTAAGTTTTTTATATTTCTATCATTAACAGTAATTTCTCCCTCTTCGCAAATATACATTTTTTGAATCAATTTAGTTATTGTACTTTTTCCGGAACCACTTCTCCCCACAAAAGCAACTACTTCTCCATTATTAATTGTAAAATTTAAGTTTTGTATTATATAGTTTCCTTCCAAAGAATATCTAAAAGAAACATTTTTAAAAACTATATTTGCATTATCTATCCTTATATTTTCTTCTTGTTTTCTTGTTTCAGTAGGATTATTTAATATTTCTCCTAAATTTAATATAGAAATTTTTATCTGCTCAAAATCTCTTATCAATTCTATAAGCTTAATAAGTGGATTTGTAAGATTTGAGGATATCATTCTAAATGCTATTAACTGACCCACCGTTAACTTTTTGTTTATAACTAAATATGCCCCTACTATGAGCAATAACAAATCTAAGAATTTTTGCATTTTTTCAATAGTTATTCCATAAATAATCCCTATGTAATTTGTTTGAAAATTTGTTGCCATAGTTTTTGCTTGATAATTACTCCATTTATGTCTTATGTTGGGTTCCAAACTAAATGATTTTATCGCATGAACTCCCGATAACCCTTCAATCATAAAAGCTTCCATTTCTGCAGAATTTTTAGATCTTTCTTCAATTAATGTTTTATACTTGGGTAAAACCAAATATGCAAATAATAATAAAACCGGAATGAAAACAATAATTATTCCTGTCAATACAGGACTAAATATCCACAAAAAAATTAAATATAACCCTATAAAAAGTAAATCAAAAAAAGAACTCAAGGGCGTCCCGGTTAAAAACTCTCTGACGTTCTCAAGTTCTTTTATTCTATTTGAAATAACTCCAACACTTCTATTTTCAAAATATGATATTGGTAAATGAAATAAGTGGTGAAACAACTTTTTCCCCAAAATCAAATCTATTTTAGTTGTTGTAAATAACAATATGTAATCTTTCGATATTTTTATAATAAAATCTAAAAATATTGATAAAGCAAAAATAACAGTAAGTACATTCAATGTTGACAAACTGTTGTGAACCAAAACTTTATCTATTATTGTTTGTGTAATTAAAGGCAAAAACAAAGAAAATATTACCACCGTAAAATTTCCCATTAATACATCTATAAATTCTTTTTTATATGTTTTGAATACCGTCATAAACCAAGATAAACCAAACTCTACATTTTTCCCTAAAATACTTTTATCCGTAATTAACAGTATTCTTTTATTCCAATTTAATAAAAATTCTTCTTTTACTATAATTCCATTTTGCTTTAATTGAGGACAATACCTTAGGACCTTTTCTTTAT
>JAFGUR010000150.1 GCA_016938425.1 Fusobacteriaceae bacterium | reverse complement strand
TTCCATTTTCCCACCTTAAATAGTTCTACCCTCAATCAATAAACTTAAATAACCTAACTGCATTTAATGAATAAACCCGTTAATCCCTAAAAAAATAAAATTTAAAATTAATAATAACCCCGTTTACTTTTTTAATTCTACTTTCTCAATATTATTTGATAAAATTTCATTATTCTTTTTGAATTTAAAATTTTATGAATTTATTATTTTAAAAATATCCTCAACTTCTTTAATTTCATAATCTCTTAAAACGCTTAGATACAATGCATTATATTTTATATCCTTTAAAGGCATTAAAAATACTTTTTTAGGTTTTTCAGGAGTTCCCATCAATCCCATTGCAATAAATACGGGAATTTCTTCTAAATATTCAATATTTCGGTATCTTTCAGCCTGTTCGTTACTTTTAGTCCATTCAAATTTTTCATTGAATAAAGAACTTCTGTATTTACATTCAACGTAAAAGATTTTACCTGTTTTTTTATCTCTAAACTGTAAATCGGGCTTTCTTGAACTTTCAACGTATCTTTTTTCGTTAGTTTCTGCATCAGGAGTTACATGGAGTAAATCAAACGTTTCTTTTGGAAATAAATTATCCATCGTGTAAGTTTCAAAATCTTTCCCTTTTTTACTGCATAGTCTATTAAGTTCTGCTTTTTCTTCGCTTTTTTTAGGTTCTTCGATTTTTTCGAGCATGTTTGAAGAATCTATATTATTATATCCTTCGTAAACTTTCTTTCCAAGTTCACTTATTCTAAAATTATAATCCGTTAGTAAAAGTCCAAGACTAGCCCGGTGTTCATCTAAAAGTCCAATCGCGGAAAGTTGTTTTATTGTGTTTCCACTCCCGTTAATACCAAGACCTGACTTCTGACCTATTGTTTTTGCATTTAAAAAATCCCCATTTTCTTCATAAAGCAGTTTTAAAAGCTGATTTGAAACGTTTGAACCCAAAATACTATAAAAAACACTGTAATCATCTAAAAATTCTAATTCTTCTTCGTTTA
>JAFGUR010000149.1 GCA_016938425.1 Fusobacteriaceae bacterium | reverse complement strand
GTCAGAATATGAGTAAATTTAGAGGTACTACAATATTTGAAGGTATTTCAATAGGAAAACCTTATTTGAAAAAAAGAAAAGAAATAGTTGTAAAAGAGTTTATTATTTCTGAAAACGAAATAGATAAAGAATTAGAAAGAGTAGAAGAAGCATTAAAAGAAACAAGAATTGAGATAACAGAATTAATTGAATCGCTAAAAGATAGGGTAAATAAAAGTGATTTAAAGATACTTAATGTACAATTAGTTATGTTAGAGGATCCTTTATTTCTTTCTGATATAAATAATTTGATAAAAAAAGAAAGAAAAAATGCAGAATTTGTAATTGATAAAGTTGTAAAAAAATATATAGGAATGTTTAAATCGTTGAATGATCCTGTTTATAGAGAAAGAGCCTCTGATATTGAAGATGTTGGGACTAAGCTTCTTCAAAATATATTATTTGAAAAACCAGAATTGGAAGATATTAACAATAAAATAATTGTTTCAAAAGAACTAAGACCTTTTGAAATATTGAGATATTATAATAGTGGTGTTGAAATAAAAGGGATAATAACAGAATTAGGTGGAGAAACTTCACATGCTGCAATTCTTTCAAAAGCTTTGGGAATACCAACGTTAAGTGGTGTAGATGATATTTCATTAATGGATTTTGATGAGGATAAGGATATTATTTTAGATAGTAGGGAAGAAAAGAGTTTTTTTATAGTTAATCCAAGCAAGCAAGAATATGAAGATTATTTGAAAAAATATAGAGAGTTTGAAAAAATTAAAAGAGAACTAGATGTTTTAAGAGGAAAAGAAGTTCTTTCAAAAGATGGACAGAAAATTTTACTGAAAGCAAATATAGGTGGAGATATTGAAATTAGTCAACTTGATTTGTATAAACCTGATGGGATAGGGCTTCTCAGAACAGAATTTTTATATATGGATAATGACAAATTTCCTAACGAAGATTTACAGTATGAAAGTTATAAGGACATTTATGAAAAATTAGGAGAAGGAAAGTCTTTAACTATAAGAACATTAGATATAGGTGGAGATAAAACTTTATCATATTTTAAATTGCCAGAAGAAGAAAATCCATTTTTAGGTCTGAGAGCTATAAGGCTTTGTTTAAAAAATTTAGAGATTTTCAAACCACAATTAAGAGCTATTTTAAGAGTGGCCCATAATAGAAATATTAAATTAATGATTCCAATGATTAGTAGAATAGAAGAAATATGGGAATCTAAACGAATAATAGAGGAAGTTAAAAATGAACTTAAATCTGAAAATAAGGAGTATAGGGAAGATATTGAAATAGGTATAATGATAGAAGTTCCATCAGCAGCAATTATGGCAGATTTTTTGATTAAAGAAGTAGATTTTTTTAGTATAGGAACCAATGATTTAACACAGTATGTTATGGCTGCAGATAGATTAAGTAAAGAAGTAAGTGAAGTTTATGACAAATACAATCCAGCAGTTTTAAGGATGATTGATTTAACAGTAAAGGCAGCAGAACAACATAGAAAAGCTGTAAGCATTTGTGGTGAGACAGCAGGAGAACAATTAGGAATGTTGATTTTTTTATGTTTAGGTGTTAAAGAGTTGAGTATGTTAACAACTTTTTTACCAAAAGCGAAAAAATTAGTTGAAAGCATTGATATTAATTTACTTGTTACTTATAGAGAAAAAGTATTGAGTTGTAAAACTTCAGAGGAAATAAAAGAAGTTTTAAAAGAATTCTATTAGGAGTGATTATTAATGAAAGAAATAGAAGTTGAGATAAAAAATGAAGCTGGACTTCATGCGAGGCCTTCATCATTATTTGTTCAAACAGCAGGGGAATACGATGCTAATGTAACAGTTGTTAGTGAAGGAGAGGAAGTTAATGGTAAAAGTATAATGGGGCTTATGCTTTTAGCTGCAGAAAAAGGAAGAAAATTAAAATTAATTGCTGATGGACCTCAAGAAATAGAAGTTTTAGAGGCACTTAAAAAGTTAATTGAAATTGATAAATTTAATGAAGAATAGATGTGGTGACTTTTGGAAATAGTAAGAGCAGTTAAAATGGGATTTTGTTTGGGAGTAGAAGAAGCTGTTAATTTAGCCCACGAAGTAGCTCAAAACAATAAAGATAAAAGCATTTATATATTAGGAATGCTTGTACATAATGAGCAAGTTATTAGGGAATTGGAAGAAAATGGGATAAAAACAGTAAATGAGGAGGATTTTATTCAAGGTAAAGTAAAATTTACTGAAAATGATATAGTTATTTTAAGAGCACATGGAAGTACAAAAGAAATATATGGGATGTTAGTTGAACAAAAAGTAAACATATATGATGCAGCTTGTATTTTTGTTAAAAGAATAAGAGAGATTTTACTGAAAAAAATGGATGAAGGTTATGAAATATTATTTATAGGAGATAAAAATCATCCAGAAGTTAAAGGAATAATAAGTTATGGAAAAGATATAAAAGTGTTTGAAAGTTTAGATGAATTAAAAAAATCAGATATAGATAAAAATCAAAAATATTATTTTTTAACTCAAACAACTTTTAATAAATATATTTTTAATGATATTAAAAATTATATAAAAGAAAATTTTACTAATTCAGATATAGGCCTTACAATATGTGGTGCAACATTTGAGAGGCAATTAGCAATAGAAAAATTAGCAAAAGAAGTAGATGTGGTTTTAATAGTTGGAGGTAGCAATAGTTCAAATACTAAAAAATTATATCAAATAGCAGTGAAAATTAATCCTAATTCATATTTTGTTGAAAATAAAGATGAACTTAATTTGAATTGGTTAAGGGGTAAAAATAAAATAGGAATTACTGCAGGAGCTTCTACTCCTGAAAAGTCAGTAATCGAAATCGAAAGAAAAATAAGGGGGAAATACAATAATGACTGATTTTAACTTTGAAGAACTACTAGAAGGGTACCTACCTGAAGATCCAACAAGAGGAGAAGAAAGAGAAGTTACTATTATAAAAAAAGAAATTACTTATACTTATCTTGATATAAATGGGAAATTAGAAGGTAGAGTAAAAACAGAAGAAGTTTCAGAATATAAAGAAGGAGAAGTAATTAAAGTTCAAATTATTTCTGAAGATAAAGAGGGAAATTATGTAATCTGTTCAAGAAGAAAAATTGAAGAGAGAGAGAATGTAGAAAAATTAAATGAAATATGGAAGGCAGAAGAAACTTTAAAAGGGAAAATTGTTAAAAGTGTTAAAGGTGGATATATTGTAGAGGTTTTAAAAATTAATGCATTTATGCCAGCTTCTTTATCAGGTTTTAACCAAGAAGAAAAATCTTTGGGAAAAGAAATTGTTGTTTTAATTAAAGAAATAAAATTAGAAAAAAATGGGTTAAAGGTTTTAGTTTCAAGAAAAGATGTAAAAGCAAAACAAGATAAAGAAAGTTTTGATTTAATATCTATTGGGGAATTATACGATGTTGAAGTGAAAGACTTATTAGATTTTGGATTGTCAGTAAACATTAATGGCTTATCTGGATTTATACATATTTCAGAATTATCTTGGAATAGAATTGAAAACATTTCTGCAGAGTATAAAGTTGGGGATAAACTAAAAGCTAAAGTTATAGAAAAAGATAAAAATAAAAAATCTATAAAATTATCTGTTAAACAATTAAGCAAAGATCCGTGGGATAATATAGAAAATAAATATCCTTTAGATTCTGTTATAGAAGGTAAAGTTGTTAGAGTAAGTAATTTTGGTGTTTTTGTTGAATTAGAACCTGGAATAGAAGGGCTTGTTCATATTTCTGATTTAACATGGTCTAAAAAAATAAAAAACATTGATGATTATGTAAAAATTGGAGATCAAATAAAAGTTAAAGTAATACTTTTAGATTCTCAAAATAAAAAATTGAAATTATCTATAAAATCTTTAGAACAAAATCCTTGGGAAGCTATAACTGAAGGAAATCAAATAGGTTCAATTTTAAAGGGTAAAGTGGTAGAAGTTAAGGATTATGGGGTATTTGTTGAAGTGAAACAAGGTGTAGATGCTTTTATACATATATCAGATTTTTCTTGGGACAAAGTAGGAAAAGATTTTTATAAATTAGGACAAGAAGTTGAGTTTAAAGTGATTGAAATTGATGGAGAAAATCAAAAAATTAAAGGTAGTGTAAAACTATTAACAAAAAGTCCTTGGGAAACTTTAAAAGAGTCATATAAAGTTGGAGATAGGTTAAAAAGAACTGTAACAAGTATAACTGACTTTGGAATGTTCATTGAAGTGGAAAAAGGAATAGATGGAATGATTCATATTTCTGAAGTTTCTAAGGAATTTCTAAAAAATATTTCTGACAAATATAAAGTAGGAGACGAAATTGAAGCAGAAATAATTGAGTTAAATGATGATAAAGAAAAAGTGAAGTTATCTATAAGAAAAATTGAAGTAGATAATCAAAAAGCTGAAGAAAGAGAAAATATTGAAAAATACTCGGTTGTAGGCGAAGAATAATATTGAAGATGACTTTGTTTGTTGTATAAACAAAGTCATTTTTTATACAGATAAAAAAATATAAATTTTAGTTTATCGAATCAAGAGTTTCAATCATATTATTGTTATAAGAATTCATTAATTCAGTAGAAAAATAAGCATAGACTAATCTAGCATTTTTTTCTTTAGCTATTTCTATAGGAGTTCTTCCATCTTTATCTGTTAAAGTGATATCAGCACCTTTTTTTATTAGTAATTTTACTAAATCTAAGGAATCGCTCATAGCAGCATAATGAAGAGGAGTTCTTCCCTTGTTATCTGTAGCATTAATATTGGCACCTTTTTCAATTAAAATAGAAGCATTTTCATAATCATTATTAAATCCAGTAGCTAAAAGAGGAGTAACTCCATCTTTATTATGAGCATTTACATCAGCTCCAGAGTTAATAAGAATAGTAGTGATTCTTTTATCAGAATGATTTCCACAAGCTTGAATAAGAGCAGTATTACCATTTGTATCATTAGCATTAACATCGGCACCTTTTTTGATTAATGATTCTACTTGAGAAAAATTTTCTTTTTCAGATATAACTTTCATTAATTTAGTAGTTCCATTACTATCAATAGGTTTATTAATATCACCACAAGAAACAAGAAATGCAAAAGAAACAAAAAATAAAAATAATTTTTTCATAAATCCCTCCAAAATTTTAATATTTTAAATAATATCAAATTTCAGAGAGAAAATCAATCAAAACACACGAGAAAGCGTTGTTATGAAATGCTTTGAAAATACTAAAATAAGTTATATTGAAAAAAAATTTTTTTAATTGACAAGTTATGAAAAATGTGATAACATAGATAAGCCTTTGAAAAAGGTTTACCATATTTATAAAAATATGGGAGGAAAATAATTCCGAAAATGTATGGAGGTGTAATTATGAGAGTAAATATCCAATTAGAGTGTACAGAGTGCAAAAGAAGAAATTATAGCACAAGCAAAAATAAGAAAAACACTCCAGAAAGATTAGAAGTTCAAAAGTTCTGTAAATGGGACAATAAAGTGACTCTTCACAAAGAGACTAAAAAATAATAATTAACAAACAGGGCAGTGGCTCAATTGGTAGAGTAACGGTCTCCAAAACCGTCGGTTTAGGGTTCGAGTCCCTACTGCCCTGCC